>CAMHIP010000001.1 GCA_946185205.1 uncultured Bacteroidales bacterium
TGCTGCTCGCCGTTGCCGCTGAGGATGGTCTGGCGGAGCTCCTTGGAGTACTCCACGTTCACGGTCGGATCCACGTTGGCGATCTTCTTGAGGGCGTCGCCGAGCTTCTGCTCGTCCTGCTGGACCTTGGCCTTGATGGCGCAGCGGTACTTGGGGGCGGGATACTCGATCTTGTCGTACTTGATGCCGGAACCCGGCAGGGAAAGGGTCGTGTTGGACTTGCCGTTCTTGAGCTTGACGGTGCAGCCGAAGTCACCGGCGTGCAGGGAGGTCACGGCGTCCTTCTTGGTGCCGGCGACGGCGTAGATGGCGGAGAGACGCTCCTTGTTGCCGGTGGCGGGATCCTCGAGGTCGAGGCCGGCCGTCACGGTGCCGCTCATCACCTTGAAATAGGACACCTCGCCGAGGTGCTGCTCCACGTCGTTCTTGTAGATGAACAGGGACGGAGCGCCGCCTTCCTTCACGTCCGGAGCCGGAGCGACGTCCTTGACGAACTCGAGCAGGCGCTTCACGCCGATGTCCTTCTTGGCGCAGACGCAGAAGACCGGATAGGCCTCGCCGGCGGCGATGCCGAGGTTCAGGCCGCGGTGGATCTCCTCCTCGGAGAGCTCGCCTTCCTCGAAGTATTTCTCCATCAGGGCGTCGTCAAACTCGGCGGCCTTCTCGATGAGGGCGGCGCGGGCCTCTTCGGCCTGGTCCTTGAACTCGGCGGGAATCTCGAGGTCCTCGCGGGTGCCGTTGGCATCCTTGAAGTGGTAGTATTTCATCGTCAGGACATCCACGAAACCGTCGAAGGCGGTGCCGGGGTTGGTCGGGAACTGCACATAGACAGCCTTGCCGCCGATGGACTCCTTGATGGAGTTCTGGATGTTGTCCCAGTCGGCCTTCTCGCTGTCCAGCTGGTTGACGGCCACCACGAGGGGCAGTTTCTTGCTGTCGGCCATGCGGAGGAAGTTCTCCGTGCCCACCTCGACGCCCTGTTGGGCGTTGATCACGAGCACGCCGCTCTCACACACCCTGAAGGCAGCATAGGCGCCGCCGATGAAATCGTCGGAACCCGGCGTGTCGATGAAGTTGATCTTGGCGTTCTGGAACTCGGCGTACAGCGGGGTCGCATAGATGGAGCGCTGGTTGAGCTTTTCGAGTTCGTCGTTGTCCGAGAGGGTGTTCTTGTCTTCGACAGTGCCCCTGCGGTCGATCACCTTGCCCTCAAAGAGCATGGCTTCAGCGAGCGTGGTCTTGCCGGACTTGGATGCACCGAGCAGGGCCACGTTGCGGATGTCTTTGGTAGAATAATCTTTCATTTGTGCGTATGGTGTATTAATTATTAGTCAAGTCCGCAAATCTAATCATTTTTACGGCCATTCGCAAATCAATCTTCAAGCCCGCCCAACATAAAAGTCTCGCCGCCCACGCCGAGCTCCCGGAAGACGGCTTCGTCGAGCTCGCCGGGCAGGACGCCCAGGCGGCGGCAGGCGGCAGGAAAATCAGGCATGTCCGGGTCCGTCTCCGTGAGGCGGACAAAGCGGTCGAACAGGGTTTCTTCTCTACGGGTCATGGCGTTGTCGTTTTGTTGCCGCAAAAATGGCACACTGTCTCAAAAAAAACAACATGCGCCGGGGGTAAAACCGGGGGTAAAACCCATTAAAAATACGATTTTTACACACTTGTCCGCAAAACACGGACAAGGTCCGCCTTTTTTGTTGCCGGAATCCCGGGGACAAGGTGTATTTTTGGCATGTGAAAGGGGACTTTTTCCATACCAACCTCCGCGCCGCACGCGAGCGCGCCGGACTCTCCCAGGCCGAGCTGGCCGAAGAAATCGGCGTGGCCCGGACCACCATCGTGTATCTGGAGAGCGGCAAGACGCAGCTCGTCAGCAAGACGGTCCCCCTGATCGCCGCCCGGCTGGGCCTGTCGGTCGAAGAACTGCTCTGCGGCGTCCCGCAGGAGACGCTGATCCGGGGAGACGAGCAGGTCTGGCGGGAGCGGGAGCAGACCCTGAAAGAAGAATACGAGCGCAGGCTCTCCGCGCTGCAGGACAAGCTCGACACCGAGAAACGCATCAACAAGGTCCTGCAAGCCAATGTCGATTCACTGAACGCCTCGTACGAATATCTGCTCCAGCAGCTCCGCAAGGAGCAGTGAAAATTATTTATTATCTTTGTGCGATATGCACGAACCCCATCTTCTCGCGTGTCTCGAACCCGGACGGCTGGAAGCCGGATGCGACGAGGCAGGACGCGGCCCCCTCGCCGGCCCCGTCTATGCCGCCGCCGTCATCCTGCCCGCAGATTTCCGGCATCCGTTGCTGGACGATTCGAAGCGGATGAGCGAGAAGGCGCGCGACGAGCTGCGCCCGATCATCGAGCGGGAGGCCGTCGCGTGGGCCGTGGAGGCCGTGCAGGCGGAGGAGATCGACCGCCTCAACATCCTCGGCGCCTCGCTGGAAGGCATGCGGCGGGCGGTGCGGCGGCTGGGCGTGCGGCCGGATTTCCTGCTGATCGACGGCAACCGGTGGCTTCCCTTTGACGGCTACCCCTACCGGACCGTCGTGCACGGCGACGCCACCTACGCGAGCATCGCGGCGGCGTCCGTGCTTGCGAAGACCTGGCGCGACGAGAAGATGCGCGAACTCGCCCTGCAGTACCCCGACTACGGCTGGGACCACAATTTCGGCTACCCCACCCCGGAGCACATCGCCGCCATCAAGCGGCACGGCTACTGCCCGGAGCACCGCAGGTCCTTCCACCCCAAAGAATTGGAACCAAGTATATTCGGATAAATGAAGAAAGTATTATTGACCGTTGCCACCGCCCTGCTGCTGATGCCGGCCGCCCTGCGCGCCGACGAGGGAATGTGGCTCCTGCCGCTGCTCGAAAAGATGAACAGCGACGCCCTGCGCAACCTCGGCTCCCGCCTCACCCCGGAGCAGATCTACAGCGTCAACCACGCTTCCATCAAGGATGCCATCGTCCAGTTCGGCGGCGGCTGCACCGGCGAGATCATCTCGGGCAGCGGCCTGCTGGTGACCAACCACCACTGCGGCTACGGCAACATCCAGGCCCTTTCCTCCACGGAGCACAACTACCTGGAGGACGGCTATTTCGCCATGTCCCGCGAGGAGGAGCTGCCCTGCCCGGGCCTCACGGTCCGCTTCCTGCAGAGCATGACCGACGTGACGGACGATCTCGCCGCCGGCAAGAGCCGCCAGGAACTGATCGCCGCGGCCGAGCAGGCGAATCCGAACTGCCAGGTGCGCATCGTCAGCTTCTACAACGACAACGTCAACTACCTGATCGTCTCCAAGATCTACCGCGACGTCCGCTTCGTGGGCGCCCCGCCGGCATCGTCCGGCAAATTCGGCGGCGATACCGACAACTGGATGTGGCCGCGCCACACCTGCGACTTCTCCATGTTCCGCGTCTATGCCGGGGCGGACAACGAGCCGGCCGACTACTCCCCCGACAATGTCCCGATGCGCCCGCGCCAGTTCCTGAACATCTCGCTCAAGGGCGTGCAGGAAGGCGATTTCGCCATGATCATGGGCTACCCGGGCAGCACGCAGCGCTTCCAGACCGCCGCGCAGCTTCAGGACATGCTGAACAACAATGACGTCCGCATCGCCGCCCGCGGCGTGCGCCAGGACGTCCTCTGGAAAGCCATGCGCGCCGACGAGAAAGTGGGCCTGCAGTATGCCAGCAAGTATTCCGGCTCCTCCAACGGCTGGAAGAAGTGGATCGGCGAGAAGGAAGCCTTCGAGGCCCTGGACATCATCGGCCGCGAGGAGCAGAAGGAGCGTGAGCTGAACGCCTGGATCGGCGCCGACGCGGGCCGCAAGACCGCCTGGGGCAACGCCATTTCGCGCATTGCCGACAACGTGCAGCAGACGGCCGAAGCCAAATATGCCGGCACCCTGCTCACCGAGACCCTGGGCCGCATCGAGATCCTCAACTTTGCCGCCACGCTCGCCAGCGTGCCCCGGATGATCACCCGGATGCGCGAGCAGAACCCCGACGCGCAGATCGACGAAGAGGCGGTTTACAAGGAGCTGATGGACGCCATCCGCGAGGAGTACAAAGACTACGACGCCTCCGTGGACCGCGACGTGGCCATCGCCATGATCGACCACTACAAGGCCCACGTCAACCCGGCCGACGCCGTGCTGATCAAAGGCAAGAGCATCCTCACGCAGGACACCCGCAAGCTGGTCGACAACATCTTCAAAAAGAGCATCTTCACCTCGGAGGAGAAACTTATGGCCAAGCCCGTCACCGAGAAAATGCTCGCCGCCGACCCGGCCGTCCAATTCGCCGATGCCGTGACGGCGGCCGCCCAGCCGCTCTCGCAGGCGCTTATGTCCGGCCGCCAGGACCTCGCCGACGCGTCCCGTGCCTACGGCGCCGCCCTGCTCAAATGGAACGAGGGCAAGCCCAGCTATCCCGACGCCAACAGCACCTGCCGCCTCACCTACGGCACCGTCAAGAGCTACGAGCCCAAGGACGGCGTACTTTATAAATACTACACGACCCTCAAGGGCGTGATGGAGAAGGAAGACCCGGACAACTACGAGTTCCGCGTCCCGGCCAAGCTGAAGGAGATCTGGGAGAAGAAGGATTTCGGCCAGTATGCCAACGAGAAGGGCGAGGTCGTGGCCTGCTTCCTGACCAACCTCGACATCACGGGCGGCAACTCCGGCAGCCCGGTGATGGACGCCGACGGCAACCTGATCGGCCTGGCCTTCGACGGCAACTGGGAAGCGATGAGCAGCGACGTGATGTTCGAGCCCAACCTGCAGCGCTGCATCTGCGTGGACATCCGCTATGTCCTGCTGATGGTGGACAAGTTCGCCGGCGCCGGCTGGCTCCTGAATGAAATGAATCTTGTAAGAGAATAATGATCAGTAGAGAAGACATTCTGCAGGCCCTGCGGGAAGTGCACCATCCCGCCCGCCAGGACCGTGACATCGTGGAGCTCGGGATGGTCTCCGACGTGGAGATTTCGGAGGAAAAGGTCACCGTCACCCTCGGTTTCCCGAAACGGCGCGACCCCCTGACCGAATACCTCGTGGGCAGCGCCCGGGCGGCCCTCATCCGCCACCTTCCCGACTCCGTGGCATCGGAGGTCAAGGCCGTGGTGGTCGAGGAGGACAAGCCGAAGAAGAAGGGCCTCGCGCTCGGGCTGGAGCAGCTCGCCGAGGTCCGGCACATCGTCGGCATCGCCTCCGGCAAAGGCGGCGTCGGGAAATCCACCGTAGCCGTCAACCTCGCCTGCGCGCTCGCGCGGATGGGATACAAGGTCGGCCTGGCCGATGCGGACGTGTATGGTCCTTCCGTGCCCGTGATGACGGGGACGGAAGGCGCCGTGCCTGCCGCGGAGCCCGGCCCGGAGGAGGGTCAGGAGCTCATCCTTCCGCTGGAGAAATATGGCGTGAAGTGGATGTCCATCGGGTATTTCGCGGAGCGGGGCCAGGCCCTGATCTGGCGCGGTCCGATGGCCTGCAACGCCCTCAAACAGATGATCCTGCAGGTCAAGTGGGGGCCGCTCGACTTCCTGCTCATCGACATGCCCCCGGGCACGGGCGACATCCACATTTCGCTTGTGCAGGACATCCCGATGGAGGGTGCCGTGATCGTCACGACCCCGCAGACGGTGGCCCTGGCCGACGTGGAGAAGGGGGTCAACCTGTTCCGCAACGAGAATGTGAACCGGCCGATCTTCGGCCTGGTCGAGAATATGTCGTGGTTCACGCCGGAGGAGCATCCGGACGAGAAGTACTATATTTTCGGCCGCGACGGCGGCGCGCAGATGGCCCGCGGGCTGGGCATCGACCTGCTGGGGCGCATTCCGCTCGTGCAGGGCATCCGCGAGAGCGGCGATGCCGGCGAGCCGGTGGCCCTGGGCAGCCGTCCCGATTCTCTCGCTTTCCTCGAACTGGCCGGCAAGCTGGCCGAAAAGCTCGGCTAGATGGAGGTCCGCGCAAAAAAGGCTCTGGGACAGCATTTCCTGACCGACTTGTCCGTCGCTCAGAGAATTGTTGACGCCCTAACCCCCGGAGAGGGTACTGCCCCGCAGAACTTCGCTTCGCTCATCCCTCCCACGCCTGACGGCGCGGGCCCCTCCCGTTCACGAAGCCACGGGCGGCCACGGTTCTGCGAGGCAGTACCCTCTCCGGGGGACGTCCGCAACGTGCTGGAAATCGGACCGGGAATGGGGGTGCTGACGCAGTATCTGCTTCAGCGACAGGACATTGACCTGAAACTGGTGGAGCTGGACGGGGAGTCGGTGGACTATCTGCTGACCCACTTTCCGGGCATGCCGGGCCGCCTCTACCAGGCCGACTACCTGCGCCTTGACATCCACAAGCTCTTCCCGGGCCCCTACCGCGTCATCGGCAACTTCCCCTACAACATCTCCTCGCAGATCTTCTTCAAGATCCTGGACGACAAGGACCGCATCCCGGAAGTGGTCTGCATGATCCAGAAGGAAGTGGCGGAGCGCATCGCCGAGCAACCGGGCAGCAAGACCTACGGCATCCTCTCGGTGCTGCTCCAGGCCTGGTACGACATCGAATACCTGTTCACCGTCGGCCCCGGCGCCTTCGCCCCGCCGCCCAAGGTGCAGTCCGCCGTGATCCGCCTGCGGCGCAATGGCCGCACGGAGCTCGGCTGCGACGAGAAGCTGTTCAAGACGGTGGTCAAGACCGCCTTCAACCAACGCCGCAAGACCCTGCGCAACGCCCTCAAACCCCTCCTCCCGGAGGGATTCGACGCCTCCGACCCGGTCTTCGACCTGCGCGCCGAGCGCCTTGGCGTCGAAGACTTCGTGGCGCTGACCCAATTGATTAACCCATAATAGTATCCATCCCATGAAAAAATCCTTTCACCTCCTTCTGATGGCCGCTGCGGCCCTCTTCAGCGCCTGCAACGGCGGCTCCGGCAACGGCACCGCCGAGCTCGGCTACGACCCGGATGCCCAGCAACTCCTGATCGGCGAAGACATCGCCGTGGTCCGGACCACCTACGGCACCGTCAAAGGTTTCATCTACCAGAATGTCAACACCTTCCTGGGCATTCCCTACGGTGATGACACCAGCGGCGAGAACCGTTTCATGCCCCCGAAACCCCCGAAGCCCTGGGAGGGCGTCCTGCCCACGGTCTGGTACCCGACCTCGGCCCCGCAGCGCCCCTACACCGAGGGGGCCACGCCCTACGCCCAGTTCCGCGACCGCTGGAACTATGACGGTTTCGGCGAAGACTGCCTCAAGCTCAATGTCTGGACACCCGGACTGGATGCCGCCAGGCGGCCTGTCCTCGTGTGGCTGCACGGCGGCGGCTTCTCGGCCGGCAACGGCGTGGAGCAGGACGGCTATATGGGCGGCAATTTCGCCCGGCGGCACGACGTGGTGTTCGTGTCCCTCAACCACCGACTCAACAGCTTCGGTTTCAGCGATTTCGCCGCGGTCGGCGGGGAGAAGTACAAGCACTCCGGCAACGTCGGCATGCTCGACATCATCTTCGCCCTCCAGTGGGTACACGACAACATCGCGGCCTTCGGCGGCGATCCGGGAAACGTGACCATCATGGGCCAGAGCGGCGGCGGCTCGAAAGTGACCATCGCAGCGGCCATGCCTGCCGCCAAGGGACTGGTCCACAAGGCCTTCGCCATGAGCGGCGGCTCCGTGGCCGCCGGCGACAAGGCCTATGCCGAAGGGCTGGGCGCGCAGATCCTCAAGACCGCCGGGCTCAAGCCTTCGCAGATCGACAAGCTGCAGCAGATGCCCTGGCCGGAGTATTTTGCCCTGGCGAACAAGGCGGCCGCCGAGTACAACGCCTCCCTGCCTGCCGGACAGCGCTACCGGGGATTCAGCCCCGTGGCGGACGGCGTGGACATCCCCCTCGGCGACTTCTACACCTCCGGCCGCGACGACGTCCCCTGCGTGCCGATGATGCTCTCCACGACCACCAACGAATTCGTCTCCGACCGCGATACGCCCGAGCAGGAGAAACTCACCCGGGAAGATATCGTGAAGATGATGGAGCGCAGCTACGGGGAAAAATCCGGCGCCATCTACGACGAATTCGACCGGATCTTCCCCGGCAACAGCCCCTTCGGCGTCTATTCCATCGTGAGTTCGTCCCGGCAGAACGTCATCCGCATCGCCAACAACAAGCTTGCGCAGGGCCAGCCGGTCTATCTGGCCTGGTTCAACTGGTATCCGCACATCTTCGACGGCCTGCCCCGGGCGTTCCACTGCCTGGACATCAGCTTCTGGTTCAACAACACGGACCTGATGTACTCCCACTCCGGCGGCGGCAAGGAGCCGCGCGACCTCGCCGACAAGATGGGCGACGCGCTGGAGGCCTTCATGCGCACCGGCGACCCCAATACCGGCAAGAAGGGCGGACTGCCCCACTGGCCCCGCTACACGCAGGAAGAAGGCGCCACGATGATCCTGAACAATGTCTCCCGCGTGGAGAACGATCCGGACCGTGCGGCCCGCGCCCTGATGGAATAAACTCAGACGTCGAACCCCCCGAAATAATAAAAAGCGGGAGAAGCGAAAGCGAACAGCCCTGTCTCGTGAAAGAGGCAGGACAGTCGGATCATGCCCATTTCCACGGTCTTGGGGACCTTGACGAAATAAATGTCCTCATCGATCTCTTCCTCCTGGTAAACCGTGCATCCATATTGCCGGGCCAGCGCTTCCAGCTGGTTGAAGGTCGTGGTGGCATTCAGCTTCACTGCGAAATTGTCCGATGCAGCCAGGTAGTCATCGCCTGAGCCCAGCATATAGGACACGGACTCGACGCCGTCCATATCCCGGAAAGCATGGAATGTATTCCGGGAGATCCGTCCGCCCGACTGCAGGACGGCGAATGCCTCATCCCCGCTCCCATCAAACGTATTATCACCCCAGCCCATCCGGCTATGGTATGTCCAAGGGTGAAGGGACGGGGCACTCTCCAGAATCTGCTGTTTCCGGGCTTCCGGAAGTCCCTTCCGGAACTGGATGAACAGCATGTCCCGCCGCTCCGTGAGATAGATCTTCTCATTGAAATAGTAGTAGAACAAGCCGTTGTTTTCCAACTTGGAACATCCCGCTGCCAGAAGCAGCAGCGGGATGACCAGCCCAATCAATGGAGTACGCAATCGCATATAAATATTATTCCTTTTCTTCCATAACGTCGTCGCTGTCCAAAAACTGCCCGCTTCCGTTTATAAAATACGTTTGACCGTCGTCGAGGGTCCACCAGTTGGACCCTCAACGGCATTTTGGGGCTATTTTGCTGTCGAGGGTCCTTTGTCTGTACCCTCAACAGCATTTTTCTTCCGAAGGGACGGGAGGGCGGCGCCGAGGACGGCACCGAGCGCGGCGAGCAGCAGGAGGATGGAGGTGGCGCGGGAGATGGCCTCGCCCCGGCGGTAGGACGGCGGATCGAAGCGCATTACCAGGTCATGCTCGCCGGCCGGGACCTGCGCCGCGCGCAGCAGCGTGCCTTCCAGCTCGATCGGGATCACCTCGCCGGTGTCCGCTACGGTCAGGGTCCAGCCCACGGGATAATAGACTTCGCTGAAAATCAGCCGCGCAGCCTCGGGCGTGTTGTAGTGGTAGCGCAGCTCGTTGGGGGCGTAGGAGGTCAGGGTGACGCGGGGAGATTCGCCGGCGAATGACGAAGGAACATCGAACCAGGCGTTCCCCTTGGCGTAGGGATAGCGCAGCGGGGGCATCTCTCCGTCCAGGATGATGTACCGGCAGTTCATCTGCGCGAGCCCCGGAAGGTACGGCAGGGCGGCTTCGGCTTCTTCGACCGTCTTGGCCTCGCCGAGGGCTTTGGCGAGCTGGTTGATTTCGCCCGTGAGGGTGCTTTCGATAAATTCCTGATAACGTTGGAGTTTGGCGGGCGAATAGCCGCCGATGTTCTTGTGCCAGTAGGACGGGTGGGAGTCGTTGAAGATGTTGACCGTCAGGTCCAGGACGCGGAACGAAGGGTCCGTGTCGGAGAGGATCATCTCATCGACGGGGCGCTTGTTGAACTGGCTCTGGAAGGAGCGCGGGGAGACGAAGTCGCCCGCACCCAGGTAGCGCTTGCCCGCAAGGCCCAGGTCGAGCAGGATCAGGAAGGCGATCAGCAGACTGGCCGTCAAGCGGCGTCCGCGACCCATCTCAGGCTGCGTAGCAAAGGTCTTCGGGGCGTTCTTCGGAACGGAAGTCCCCCACCACAGCAGCCCGAACGCCCCGCCGATCAGCGCCAGCGAGCGCAGCGCGTCCATCACCAGCAGGTGCCGCCGGTCGGCCGCGAGAGCATCCACGAGCACATCCGGCTGGCCGGCATCCACGCTCCCGCTGAAGGTCCCGGCGATGCCGGGGAACAGCACGCAGAGCAGGCAGAAGCCGCCGGTGATCGCTGCGGCGATCCAGCCCTTCTCCCGGAAGAGAGCGGCCGCGTCCGGCTGCTTCACGATGCGGTCCAGCACCAGAAAGCCCAGCATCGGCAGGGTGAACTGCAGCACCACCAGCGCCATCGAGACCGTCCGGAACTTGTTGTAGAGCGGCGCGACGGCGTAGAAGAATTTCGTGAACGCGAGGAAATGGCTGCCCAGGGCGAGCAGCACGGCGAGGATCGTCCCCGCAATGAGCCACCCCTTCTCCTTTCCCTTGAAGGCGAACAGGCCCAGCACGAAGAGGAAGATGGTGATGGCACCCATGTACATCGGCCCGGCCGTGAAGGGCTGCGGGCCCCAGTAGAGCGGAAGGCTCTTGGAGACTTCCTTCAGGTTGGGCTGCCCGGCCCGCTTGAGCAGGTCGTAGGTCTCGGAGTGTTTCGGGTTGACCGCCCCGGCGGAAGAGCCGCCGTTGAAGTTGGGAATCAGCAGGTTGGGCAGTTCCTCCCAGCCGTAGGACCAGGCCGTGGCGTAGTCGAGGTCGAGCCCTTTGGTGCCTGCGCCGCCTTCGGAAGCCGCCGTGCTGCCGCCTCGCATGGAGTAGGGGGTGTATTCCATCGTGGGGAGGAGCTTGGTGGCGTTGGTGGCGATGCCCGCGACGCCCAGGACCAGCAGCAGCGCCGAGGCGGTGAAGAAGCGGCCCCATTTCGTCATTCCCGGCCCGGCCGGGGCGTCTTTCCGGAAGAGGTCCACCACCAGCACGATCACGTAGATCAGGATCAGCAGCGCCAGGTAGTAGGTGATCTGGGGATGGTTGGCCTTGACCTGGAAACTCAGCGCCAGGCCGAACAGCGCCGCCCCGAGGACGGTGCCCGGCAACCAGGACTTCTTTTTGATTTGATTATAAGTGAAGATCAGCGCTGCGAGGACCCAGGGGAGGAAGGCGAGGGCCTGCATCTTGGTGTTGTGGCCGACCTGGATGATCTGCAGGTTGTAGGAGCAGAAGGTCACGGCAATGGCGCCGCCGACGGCGATGAGCGGATGGATCCCCAGCGCGAGCATCAGCAGCCAGGCGCCCAGCAGCGAGAGGAACAGATACGTGGCCGGGCGGCGTCCCAGCAGCAGGAAATCATAGATTTTCTGCGTCCAGTCCCCTTTCGTGGAGGCGTGGATCGTGGCCGTCGGCATGCCGCCGAACATCGACTCGGTCCAGGCCGTCTGGTCGTCGGGGTGGGCGGCGTTCCACTCCATCATCTCGTGCGACATGCCCTGCCAGCCGGAGATGTCGCTCTGGTTGACGATCTTGCCGCTCAGCACCTGGGGCACATAAGCATAAGAAAGGGCGAGCAGGCCGACCACGATGGCGGCGTACAGGAGGATTTTCTTTTTCATGGAAGGATCTGGATCAGTTGCGCCGTGAGGGCGCGGCGGGTGTATTTCTCGATGCCGGTCGTCTCCGGATGCGGCGCATCCAGGAAGGCCGTCAGTTCTTCTTTCTTGTCCCAGTCGAACATCTGTCCGGCCCCGGCGTCGCGCAGGATCTGCGCCGCGGCGCCGTCTTCCTGGCCGATACCGAGCACGGGACGCCGGGCGGCGAGGTATTCGAAGATCTTGCCGGGCAGGACCTTGGCGTATTCGGGCTCCTGCCGCAGGGGCAGCAACAGGATATCGGCGGCACGCTGCTCGCGCACCGTCTCGTCGTGGGGCAGGTAGCCGAGTTCGACGAGGTTGGCGCCCAGGCCGCGCCCGCGGATGGCGTCCGTGACGGCGCGGTCGACCTTGCCGGCGAGGCGGATCTGCAGACGCTCCCGGAAGGCGGGGTCGGCCCCGCAGCGCTCGGCGAGCGCATCCCAGAGGTTCAGGGGATTGCCGTCCGCGGCGAAGAGGCCGGTGTGGACGAGGCGGAAGAATGGGAGGTCGGGAGCGGCAGTGCCCCCGTGGAGCAGTTCTCCCGGACAGGGTCGGGCGTCAGCGGAGCGTAGCCCGATAGCGGAACGGGGGCAGCTGCCGCTCTGACCGGAATTCTCCGGGAAATCATCTTCGTCAAAGCCGTTCGTTATCAACACGACCGGCGTGCGCGTCTTGGCCCGGAAATCGGCGGCGACGGGCGGACTGACACTGACCACGGTATCGGCGGCGTCGAGCACCGCCTGCTCCAGGCGGCGGTGCCGCCGGTCCGCGGCGCGCGAGAGCCCGAGATGCTTGTAGTAGAACATCTCCGTCCACGGATCCCGGAAATCGGCAATCCAATGCAGCCCAAGGGCTTTTTTGAGGCCCAGGCCGATGAGGTGCACCGACTGCGGCGGACCCGTGGTCACGACGGCATCGACGGGATGCTCCTTCAGGTATTTCTTCAGATAGCGCACCGACGGGCGCACCCAGCCGATCCGCGGATCGGGGATGAAGCAGTTGCCCCGGATCCACAGCGAGAGGCGCTGTTTCCAGCTCTTCTTCTGCGCGTTGACGGGGTTGACCTCCTGCCCCGCCTTGCCGCCGGTCAGGCGGCGGTAGATCTCGTAGGGCTCGGTGATGTGCGTCTTGATGACTTCCGCGCAGGCGGGGATGTCGGCGAGCAGGCTCTCGTCGCGCGCAAGTTGCTCGGGATTCTCCGGCGTGTAGATCACCGGCTGCCAGCCGTGCTCCGGCAGGTACTTGCTGAACTTTACCCAACGCTGGACCCCCGATCCGCCGGTCGGGGGCCAGTAGTAGGTGATGATCAGCAGCCGTTTCACCGCTTGTAACCTTCGATGTTGGCCTTGACGGTCTCCCAGTCGTAGTAGGGGCCCTGGACCGGCTTGAGGCCGCGCAGCAGACGCTCCTGCTCCTGGTAGAGGAACTTGACGAGCACGCGTCCGGCCTTGTTGCGGTAGAAGATCATCTGCAGGTTGCTGGCCATCGGGATGTTCCAGAATCCCAGCCAGTTGTTGCAGACATCCTTGACCTCCAGGCGGTCGCCCACGCCCTCGATGCCGAGGTAGCTGACCAGCGCCATCAGCGGATAGTCGTGGCCGAAGCGCAGGTCGGCGGCATATTTGCCCGTGGCGATGGCCTCGTCGGCCTTCGTCACGATGTCATCCACGGTGGGCTTCGCCATCGGGACGCGCTGCGCGCCCACGGCGGCGGAATTGCAATGGCCCAGGTAGAGGAAGAGGTTGTTCTGCGCCCAGCGGCGGTAGATCGCATCGAAGGGCAGGAAGCGGTAGAGGTCCTCCTCGATGTCGAAGTCCTCGGCCACGACGGCCGTGTTGAAGACCTTCTCCGTCAGGCGGCGGGGGCTGTCCACGAAGGTCAGCGCCTTGTCAACGTCGGTGAAGAGGCGGCTCAGCACGCCGAGCGTGTCGTCCGGCACCTGACGCATCCACTCAAAGCTCTCGCGCATCGCGTTGCCGGTCACCTGCTGCCAGCCCTCGGTCGGGTCGATGTATTTCATGAACTGCTCGCCCGTGTCCAGCCGGATGTTCAGCTCCTTGTCCTGGCGGATCAGCGAGTTGGTGAAGGCGTTCATGCTGATGATGCAGCGCTGCACCGTGCTCGCGTAGGCGCGGATATTTTTATGATTCTCAAAGACTTCCGGATAGCGGTGGTACATCCGCTCGGCCAGGGCCGCATGCTCGCGTGCGCCGCGCTGCGACAGGCGCCCGTCCATCCCGTCGTAGCTCTCCAGCACCTTGCGCGCCGCCACGCGCAGCGAATCGCCGCCGGGCGTGAGGATGCCCAGGCCCTTGCCCACCTCCAGGGTGCGGATCAGGTCTTCGTAGTCCTTGCCGCCCCAGTTGGAGCGGGAACCGTGACGGCCGTAGTGGCTGATATAGAAGGGCGTGTAACCCTTCGGCGCCGGCGTGTCCTTCAGCTCGAAGAACTCATAGGAGTTGAGATTGTTGCCGGCGCGGGTCGGCTCGGCCTGCAGGGCGCGGACGGCCGCCTCGGAGCGCCAGGGCTGGGCAGAGGCCGCTGCGGAAAGGAGCGTCAGCAGGGCAGTCAGGATGAGGGATCTTGTCTTCATAAACAGTCAGAATGGTCTTATCTGACAAAGATAACGATTTCTTCAATCAAATGGAAGCCCGGCCTCGCGGAAGAGGCCAGATCGAGCGCTACGGGGGGCTCCAAGAAAGGGCCCTCCTCGCGCTCGACTGTTGCCTGTGCCATCACCCGAAATGTCCAACCTTAACTTTTGGGACGAAATCCATCACCCCAAATGTCCACATGACCCAAACTGTTGGTGGCGTCGGAAGTCACGTTGCCGTTGGCGTCACAGGAGGTGATGTCCTCGTACGAGGTGGTTCCCCTGTCGTTAAGGGTCCCGGGATTGGACCCTCAAAAGCATTTTGGGCCCTTTTTGCCGTTGAGGGTCCATCTGCTGGACCCTCAACAACATCAGCGTCGCCCTTGATTGCAATTTGCTTCAGGGGCGACGCTGGAAGAAGGATGTGTCCGGACTATCCGGGGATCAGCCGGGTGGCTTCGGCGTTGTGGGAGACCCGGGCGAAGGGCTGGCGCCGGATGACGCGCAGCAGGGTCCGGTCGCGGGTGTCGCCGGGGGTGGCGACGCTGTCCAGCCAGTAGTAGGTATGGCCGGTGCGCTCGGCGAAGGCGTCAACCTCATAGATGACGAAGGGAAGCAGGTGAATCTCCGAGGTTGGGGACAGCTTGACGCTGTCCGTCGGGAAGGCTCAGAGGTACTCCGTGACCCGGGCGTCCGGCCCGCTCTGGCGCTCCGCGAAGGTCACTACGCAGTAGTTGCCGGCGGAGGCGATGTTCCACTGGAGAGAAAGAATTAGATAGAAAACAAATGTATGTTTCATAGTAGCTATAAGACTATAAACATTTCTTCCAGAACAAGGTAGCTTGATAAACAAAATATGTCAAAATGAGAATACAACATACAGCAGTTGAATAAACACGATAATGTGAGGTAAAATGAACATTCCCAATCAAGCAATCGATCACGATGAATACTAAAATACTTTTCCATATAAACACCCAGCATTGTCGTTGCAAATAGGTCATTCTCTCATATTGCATACTCTGTCTATCAAGGATAAACCAGATAAAAAGAATGTCAATTGACCAAGAAGAAACTTCTATAACCCATGGATTTTCAAATATTGATGGGTAGAATAGACGAAAGCAACCTTTAAGGAAGTAAAACAGAACAAAACTATTAAATGGGAGAAGCGCTCTGAAATTTGGGCTCATAAAAAAGAGGATAACTTGTATTATTATCTAATATTAATTCCTCCTCGAAGTTAGTCTTATCCGATGGAGTTTCAAGGTCATTACTCTTTTCTCTATCTCCTGCGATCCATTTTTTTTATTTGTTCTTGGACAATGGGATGCTGATTATCGAAGCAAAGAACAGTTGCGATAAAAAGGATTGCTGAGTATTTGTCCACTTTTGGAACGGGATCATTTGGATCCGGCAGATTATTATTCATGTTTTGCTGGTGTTTCAACATGATTTGTCGTGTCTCATCTTCAGAAAGCCGATCTTGTCTTCCTTGCCAACCCCCTTCGGGACTCCAATTCTTAAATCTAATATGACCATCAGCGGATTTTTTCAAGATGATGCCCGTAGTTATGATGCCAAGACTGATGGCGGCAAAATCAAACGCGGCAGCGGCTGCCCCACCAAGGACAAATGGATTCTTTCCCGAAGGATCCACAAATCGAATCGGATTATTACTACAATACGCATACGGACTCACGGCATAGTACTTCTCCGCCATCGGATCAATGGAGGTCCAGGCCGTGCGGTCGTAGAAGCGTGCACCGAAGTCACTGTAGGCAATGCCGAAGGCGTCCTGCTCCTCCTTTCCCGAGAAGCGCCAGCGGTTGTCCGAGAACTGGGCCAGGCCGTTCGGATGGCGCGTCCCGAAAGGATAGTAGTCGTTCTGCTCGATGATGTTTCCGTTCGTCACGATGGCCCGCACGCTGCCCAGGTGGTCCGTGACATGGTAGTCCACCAGATAGGAACTGCCGCTCTTGCGGATGCGTCCTCCGCCGAAGGCCACGCTCTCCAGGGTCCTGGTCCCGTTGGCACCCCGGGCATACACAAAGGAGCCCACATAGTCCTTCCCGGCGCTGGCGGAGGTGTATGCCGCGGCTTTCGTCCCATCTGACAGGTATGTGTAGTTGGCTTTCACGGTGCTTCCGGACTTGATCTGCGAAGGCAAGTTAAGCAAATTGCACGAGGATTGCAAGGAATTCGTGGCACCGGAGGTCAGGCGGTGCGCGCCGCGTCCGTTTAGCACGGACGCAGCGGTCACTTTGGGCGGTTTTTTGCTCGCTGCGTCCGTCCGGCAGGGACGCAGCGTGCAGTGAAGGACGGTGACCATTCCGCGGCGGATGTTTGACCGGAATGGAATGGTCGGGAAACGGGAGTTTTTGTTATTTTTGTACAGAATAACCAAACCACCACCGTTATGCGAAAATTTCTCCTGTCCGCCGGTCTGTTGCTGACCGCCTGCGCCGCGCTTTCCGCCCAGCCGCTCATCAAGAGCTGGGAAGGGATCCAGCACGGCGATGTCCCCACCCTGGAGCAGAACTATACCCTGCCGCCCGTCGAATACGCCAGCCACATCCTCTGGGGCTGGGAGGGCGCCATGGACGCCAAGATCATGAAGCAGGACCTGGACCTGATGCAGAGCGTGAACACGCGCATGATCAACATCGAGCCGGGCTATGATTTCCCTTATGAGTACCTCTCCGACGGCTGGTGGAAGATGGTCAAGATGGCCGTGGGCGAGGCGAAGAAGCGCGGGATGAAGGTCTGGCTCATCGACGACGCCAAGTACCCGAGCGGCTTCGCCGGAGGCAAGTTCTCCCGCGAGCGGCCCGACCTCAAGATGTGGGCCCTGATCCGCCTGGACGAGGCCTGGGAGGTCCCCGCAGGCGGGGAGTTCGCGGACCGGGAGGTGCCGCAGGGCGCCGTGAGCGCCGTGGCGGAATGCCCCGGACAGGCCAACCGCCAGCTGGAGATCCGGGACGGAAAACTCACGTTCAACGCGGGCGTCCACCCCTGGACCATCCATTTCGCGGGCTTCGCCCACAAGAGCGGCGACACCCGCTCGGTGAGCCATCCCACGCACGGCAAGGACACCTCCAACTTCCTGCACGACCACCTCAACCCGGCGGCCGTCGATCAGTTCATCGAATGGACCCACGCCGCTGCCGCCAAAGCCCTCGGCAAGGAGATGGGGCAGACCGTGATGGGCTTCCGCGGCGACGAGCCGGAATATATGTACACCCCCTGGACCCCGAAGATGAAGGAGATCTTCATGGAGAAAAAGGGGTATGACCCCACCCCGTACTACGCCTCCTTCTTCTCCCCCACCCGCACCGAGCAGGAGAAGCGCGTGAAGGCGGATTACTTCGACGTGTGGTCGGAGCTGTTCGCGGACAACTTCTTCAAGCGCCAGGCCGACTGGCTGGGAGCGCGCGGGATGGCGCACATCACCCACCTCAACAACGAGCACCAGATGCCCGTCAACATCGAGGCCAACGGCGATTTCTTCCGGGTGCTCAACCGCGTGCAGATCCCGGGCGTGGACGTGATCAGCAACCACGTGGCCCCCGGCGTGGACAACGATTTCCCGAAGCTGGCCTCGTCGGTGAGCCACGTCTATGGCAAGCCGCGCGCCTTCTCCGAGACGATGGGCGCCGTGCGGGGGGACCTGAAGACCAGCAAGCAGGTGCTGAACTACCAGTTCGTGCGCGGCATCAATTATTTCGAGTACAACTTCTGGAGCAGCAAGTCGCAGACGGCGGAGTCGCTCTCGAAGCGCCCGCACATGGCGGAGCTGACGGACTACATCAACCGCACTTCCTACCTCCTGTCGATGGGCACGCCGGGCGCGCGCGTGGCGATGTACTACCCCATCCGGAGCATGTGGCTGGGCAACAACCAGGTCTATTGGGACCTGTCGGAGCTCTCGCAGCTGCTCATGATCCACCAGACGGACTTCGACTACGTGGATGACGACGCCTTCTGGGAGGCCCTGACGGTGGGCCCCGGCTATCTGGAGAACAAGAGCGGCCAGAAATACTACACGCTCATCATCCCGCCCGCAGACGTGATCTCAGAGCGGGCCTGGGCCGTGATCGAGGAGTTCGTCTCGCTGGGAGGCAAACTGCTCTTCTGGGGCAGCCGGCCCTCCTGGCTGGCGGGCCGCACTTTCACCGAGCTGAAACCCTTCCCCGACTGCCCGCAGGCCACCTACGAGCCGCTGCGCCGCTGGACGGAGCAGGTCCGCGCGGCCCTGCCCGAACCGGAACTGCGCATCCTCGCGGAGCGCCCGGAAGGCAGCTACCTGACGGGGCCGGAGTCGCCCTGGCGCGTACAGCCGCGGCCCGCGCCGCAGCGTCCGGCAGCCGCACAGCCCGCCCGGCAGAACCGCCCGGTGAATTCGCAGGCCTGGGTGACCATCGAGTCGTTCAAGCGCCAGATGGGCCTGACCGAGGTCATCATTCCCACCGACAGCATCCGTTACACGCACCGTACGCTGGATGACGGCGAACTCTATTTCCTCTTCAACGAAGGCGAACGGAAGCAGACCTTCACGGTCGAATTCGACGCCACGGGCATCGTCCGGCAGTGGGACGGCTTCACCGGGAAGGTGCAGCATGTCCCGGCCCGCATCCAGGACGGCAAGACCGTGCTGGAAGTGACCCTGGACGGCTACGACAGCGCCATCTTCACCATTTCCAAGGGACACGGGACCTACAACGTCCGCGATTTCGGCGCCACGGGCGACGGGCAGACGCCCGACACCAGGGCCCTGCAGGCCGCCGCGGATGCCGCCTACGCCGCGGGCGGCGGCACGGTGGTGATCCCGGCCGGCACCTACCTGTCCGGGGCGCTCTTCTTCAAGAACGGCGTCGATCTGGAGATCCGGGAAGGGGCCGTGCTGCGCTCCACCCTCGACTCCGACGACTTCCCGCAGATCTCCACCCGCTTCGAGGGGATCGAGCACAATTTCCGCTGCGCGCTGCTCAACTTCGACCATTCGCGCGGCGTGCACGTCTATGGCGGCGGCCTGATCGACGGGCGCGGCCAGGAATGGCGCGAGGTCCAGAACAAGGACGGCCACTGGGGCCGCCCGCGCATGCTCTGCTTCACCGACTGCCCCGGCGGGCACATCGAGCACCTGACGATGCTCAACCACGCCTCGTGGTGCCTGCACGTGCTCTACACCGACGGCTTCGAAATCAACGACCTGCATATCAGCGTGTCGTCCTATGTCCCGAGTTCCGACGGCGTGGACATCGACTCCTCGTCCAACATCTGGATGCACGACGTTTATACCAACGTCACGGACGACTGCCTGTCCATCAAGAGCGGCAAGAACGAAGACGGCCGCCGGGTGGCGCGCCCGAGCATGAACATCCTCGTGGAGCGCTGCAATTTCGACGGCGGCCACGGCGTGGCGATGGGCAGCGAGATCTCCGGCTGCATCCGGCACGTGGTCATCGACGACTGCGTCTGCGGCGAGGAGAACCGCGCCCCGGTGCGCTTCAAGAGCCAGCCCTCGCGCGGCGGCATCGTGGAGGACATCACCTTCAGCAACATGACGCTCAACGGCTGCGGGACCTTCATCGACGCCAACATGATCTGGCGGATGGTTGAAAATTATGAACCCTACAACCCCCGCACCCGGCTGCGTGACCTCAAGGTCATCAACGTCAGCGGCAAGGTCAAGTCCGTGGGCAACATCTACGGCGACCCCGCGGCCCCGATCCCCGAAGGGACCTTCCATTTCGAAGGCTGCAAGCTCGAGGCCGAGCGCGGCCTGAGCCTCGCCAACGTGGAGCAGAAGGACTTCAGCGGCATCGACATCACCGTCCCCGAGGGCGTGGAGCCGATCCGCTACATCGAAGTCCAGTACGGCGGGCGCTCTTCCGGCTCGCCGGTGCAGCGCTAGCGGGTTATCCGGGCGGGGCGTTGGATTGTGCGGGAGTTTTTCGTATCTTTGGGATTACACCTTTATCCTGAGCCTTATGAAAAGATTTGCGACCCTACTCCTCGCCTGCGCGCTGGCACTTCCCCTCTGCCGGGCACAGCACATCAGCTACGGCAATTACCACCAGCTCCGGCAGCCCATCCCGATGATCCTCGACACGGACTTCGGCAGCTGCACGGACGACCTGTTCTCGATCGTGATGCTCTACCACTACATCGAAGACGGGCTGGTGGACCTCAAAGGCGTGATCGTGGACCGGGAAGGCGACCGCAACGCCGTCCTGGTGGACGTGTTCAACCGCTTCTACGGGCATCCCGACATCCCCATCGCCCTGGAGCACAACGGCGTCAAGAATCCCTACGACTTCATCCCCTACAGCCGCCTCGTCGAGTTCAAGAATCCCGACGGGAGCTGGTTGTACCCCCGCGGCATCGATCCTTCCAAGCTCCCGGAGGGCTACAAATTCTACCGCAAGCTCCTCAGCGAAGCAGAGGACCACTCGGTCGTGGTGGTGGCCATCGGCATGATGACCTGCCTGCAGCAGCTCTTCGAGTCGGGTGCGGACGAATACTCCCAGCTCAGCGGCGTGGAGCTGTTCGGCCGGAAGGTCAAGTCGGTCTATGTGCAGGCCGGTCATTTCGACGGCAACGACAACCTCAGCGGCTACAACATGCGCACAGCCTCCGCGGCAGCGGCCGTCTTCTATGACAAGCTGCCCCGCAACGTGGACCTGGTCCTGTCGCCGACCAACGTGGGCGAGATGATGGACTATACCTCCGAGGACATCCTCTCGGACCTGTCCTATACCGACCTCAACCCGATCAAGACGGTCTATACCCAGTTTGACTGCGAGGTGGGCCAGCGGATGTGGGACACCAACTGCGTGGTCAACGCCGTGCTGGGCGACGGGGAATACAACCTCTCCCCGCGCGGCTGGGTCCGCTATGTGGACCGCGGCCAGGCCTCGGAGATGATCTTCACCCCCGACCCGGACGGCAACGCCCGCTACCACCTGCCCGGCGACAGCTATTTCGCGCAGGAGAAGGTGATGGACATCCGCCGTCACACGCGCATGGTGCCGCGGGCCTCGGCCTATTCCATCGAAGCGCCCCAGCCGCAGCTGACCGGCGAGGCGGCGGCACAGTGGGCCCGGGAGCGGCTGGAGCAGCTGACGGACAAGTACATGGGCGCCGCCGCAGGCACCCTCGATCCCAACGAGGTGCGCTTCCTGTTCCGCCCGCTGGGCTACACGGGCACCAACGCCGCGGACTATCGCGAGGCGGAGCAGCTGGTCTATGACCACATCTTCGACAAGATGGCCGCACGGGCCCTGCGCGAAGGCAAGCGGGACCTGACCATCGTCATGGGCCCTCCAGCTTCCGGCAAGACGACGGCGGTCCGCCAGCTGGACCTCTCTGCCTCCGGACTCATCTGCGACGGCGTGCCGGCGGGCGAAGGAGCTCTGGCCGCCCTGATCCGCAAGGCCCGGGAGCTGGGACTGGACAAGATCACCGTCGTGCCGGTGTACAACGACATCCTCAGCTGCTTCCGGAACAGCCTGTCCATCGGCAGCGCGAGCAACCGCTACAGCGGTGTGGATCAGCTCATTGCGGCATACCGCGGCCAGGCGGGCCTGCTGACCGACCTGCGCCGGGAGTTCCCGGACGTCTCCGTCAAGCCGGTGGACTGCTCCCGCAACCAGGGGGTCCGCCCGGTCAGCTACGCCCAGGCGCTCAAATGGAAATACAACGTCGGCTCCGCCGACCTGAACAACGTACTCGCCGCACTGCTCAGCGCCGTGAACGACGGTGAGATCGGACTGGGAGCCCTGCGGGCCGCCGCAGGCAACCTGCTTTCCATCCCGGGACTCGACACCCGGGGACAGGCCCTCGCCGGACAGATCAACGCCCGCATCGACGAGAAGCTGCAGGTGTACGTGCAGCGATAAGCTCCGTCCGGCAGGCAGTTTTCTTTTACCATTATGAAGAAACTGATCCTGATCCTCGGCACCCTGTCGAAATAATTATAGCCCCAGCTCCCCCTTCAGCGCACGCAGCAGGTCAAAGGCCTGCAGGGGCGTCATGTTGTTGAGGTCGGCCGCTTCGAGCTTGTCCTTGATGGAGGAAAGCGTGGGATCGTCGAGCTGGAAGAAGGACAGCTGCACGGAGCCGTCGTCCTCCATCGCCATGGCGCTGGCGTGCTTCTCGCGCCGTTCCAGGTCGCGCAGGGTCCGCTCCGCCGACTCGATGACCTCGCGCGGCATCCCGGCGAGCCGCGCCACGTGGATGCCGAAACTGTGCGCCACGCCGCCGGGCATCAGCTTGCGCAGGAAGATGACGTTCTTGCCTTCCTCCTTGACGGCGATGTGGTAATTCTTGACGCGGGGGTACTGCTCCTCCAGGTCGTTGAGCTCGTGGTAGTGCGTGGCGAAGAGGGTCTTGGCGCCCTTGCCGTTCTGGTGGATGTATTCCACGAGGGCGCGGGCGATGGACATGCCGTCGTAGGTGGAGGTTCCGCGCCCGATTTCGTCGAGCAGCACCAGCGAGCGGGCGCTGAGATTGTGCATGATCATCGCCGTCTCCAGCATCTCCACCATGAAGGTGGATTCGCCGCGGGAGATGTTGTCCGTCGCGCCGACGCGCGTGAAAATCTTGTCGAAATAGCCGATCTGCGCCTTCTCCGCCGGGACGAAGGAGCCGATCTGCGCCATCAGCACGATGAGGGCGGTCTGGCGCAGCAGGGCGGATTTGCCGGCCATGTTGGGGCCGGTCAGGATGATGATCTGCTCGCCCTTGCTGTCGAGGCGGATGTCGTTGGGGACGTATTCTTCGCCTGCGGGCATCAGGGTCTCGATGACGGGATGGCGGCCGGCGCGGATGTCCAGGACCGTGCCCTTGTCCATTTCGGGGCGGCAGTAGCCGCGGTCGAGCGCCTGCTGCGCGAAGCCCTGCAGCACGTCCAGGCGCGCGAGGATGCGGCAGTTCTCCTGGATGTCGCGGATGGCCTGCTGCACGTCGGAGACGAGCTGCCCGAACAGGCGGCTTTCGATCTCGTAGATGGAGGCCTCCGCGCCGAGGATCTTCTCTTCGTATTCTTTCAGCTCCGGCGTGATGTAGCGTTCGGCGGAGACCAGGGTCTGCTTGCGGATCCACTCCGGCGGGACCTTGTCGCGGAAGGTGTTGCGGACCTCGATGTAGTAGCCGAAGACGTTGTTGTAGCTGATCTTGAGCGAGGTGATGCCCGTGCGCTCGCTCTCGCGCTGCTGCATCTGCAGGAGGTAGTCCTTGCCGCCGCGGGAGATCCCGCGCAGCTCGTCCAGCTGTGCATCCACCCCGGCGGCGATCACGTCGCCCCGGCCGAGCATCGTGGCGTCTTCCGCCAGCGTGTCCGTGATGCGCGCGAGCAGTTTATCGGTGTTCCTGAGCCCTTTGATCAGCTTGTCCAGGGCGGCGCAGCCCGTGTCGGCGCAGAGCTCGCGGACCGGCGTCATCCGGGAGAGCGAGCGGCCCAGCTGGCGGACTTCCCGCGGGAAAATCTTGCCCGTGGCCGCCCGGGAAATGATGCGCTCCAGGTCGCCCACCTCGCTGAGGTTGTCCTGCAGCCCGCGCAGCAGTTCCTCGCGGTCGTGCAGCAGCTGGACCACGTCGTAGCGCGCCTCCAGCTCCTTGAGGTCCATCACCGGCATCGCGAGCCACTGCCGAAGCAGGCGGGCGCCCATCGGCGTGCAGCAGCGGTCGATGGTGTCCACGAGGCTCACGCCCTCGCGCCCGGCGTTGCTCTGGAAGATCTCCAGGTTGCGGAAGGTGAACTTGTCCATCCAGACGAACTTCTCCTCGTCGATGCGCCCGATCGAGCAGATGTTGCCGAGGCCCGCGTGCTGCGTCTGCTCCAGATAGACCAGCAGGGCGCCGGCCGAGCAGATGGCGAGTGGGAAGCCGTCGATGGCGAATCCCTTGAGACTCTGTACCTTGAGCTGCTTGCAAAGGCGCTCCACCGCGGCGTCCTGCACGAAAGCCCACTCGTCGAGGCCCGTGGCGTAGAAGTCGCCGTATTTCTCTTTGACGGCGCGCAGCAGCTCGCGCTGGACCACCAGCTCGCGCGGCTGCAGGGAGCTCAGCAGCGTCCCGATGTAGTCGATGCTGCCCTGCGCCACCTGGAACGTGCCCGTGGATACGTCCAGGAAGGCGGCGCCGCAGCTCTGCCCCTCGAAGGTCAGGCCGGCGAGGTAGTTGTGCTCCTTCTGGTCGAGCATCCCTTCGCCGAAGGCGATGCCCGGCGTGAGGATCTCCGTGACGCCGCGCTTGACGAGCTTGTTCTTCACGAGGGCCGGGTCCTCCAGCTGGTCGCAGATCGCGACCTTGTAGCCGCCGCGCACGAGTTTCTGCAGATAACCCTCAATGGCATGGTGCGGGAAGCCGGCCATCGGCGTGTCTCCCTTGTCGCCGTTGGAGCGGCGCGTGAGCACGAGACCGAGCACCTTGCTCACGAGCACGGCGTCGTCGGAATAGGTCTCATAGAAATCCCCGACGCGGTACAGGAGCACCGCCTCGGGGTGTTGGGCCTTGATGCTGAAATACTGCTTCAGCATCGGAGTATCTTCGCCTTTCTTTGCCATGTCTGAATATCTGCGGTAAAAGACAAAGGTACGATTTTTCGGCGACACCTCGCCCGCTTTGTCCACGAAAAACGGGCAACCCCCGGCGATCTGGCAGGGGGTTGCCCGAAAAAACCGGCTTATCCGGGCGAGGTGTCGGCCCCGTTATTCCGACAGGGTGCCGAGCAGGAGGATCGTGCCGGAGGTGGTCTCCCGGATGGTGTAGGCAAAGGGGTGGTTCACATCGACCGTGACTTTGGGGTAGGTCACGGGACCAGCTGAACCATCTAAGAAACCGACCACCGTGACGGCCGCGAACTCCGTGCCTTTCTCCGTGACGTCGATCTTCACTTTCTGCTGGATCAGGTTGATGAAGAGCGGCTGCTCGCTGATGCCGGAGAAATCGGCCTTAAACGTTTCGAACGGCAGGGTCAGCCCCTGGGTTTTCAGCGCCGGGATCAACGCATCCTCCGTCGAGTAATCCGTGGACCATTTCGGCAGGTGCAGCGTCACCTCCGTGGGCAACAGGGCGTAGTTGACGGCTCCCGACTCCACCTGCGGCAGGATCTCCGCAAGGGTCTTGCCCTCCTTCGGAAGGATGATGTCCATCTGGTAGGCACCGTTGCCGTAGGGGGCACGGACCAGTTCGAAATCTCCGAAATCCCCGTAGGCCAGCTGCCGGTCCTTAACATAGAGATAGTCTTTCTTGACCTTGGTCCCGGAGGCCGCCGTAAAATTCCGGTCTTTCTCGATGTCCCAGGTCAGGGCCCAGGGCGCCTTGAAGAGCAGGGCGTTGATCAGCATCAGGGCGGTGTCGGGATCAAGTTCGGCGAGCATCTGCGGAATCTTGCCCTCGGTCTTGTCGGAGCACCACTTATTGATCTGCTCCAGCGTGGCGGGCAGGGTAAAATCTACCTCGTAGGCCTCGGCGTCGAAATAATCCTTCAGCAGGGAGGAATAGGCGGAGCGCAGCCTGAGGTTCTTATTTACCCAGAAAGAATTGGAACTGGTGAACTGCACGCTCTCGTCCGCCTTCACCAGGCCTTCGATCATCTTCTGATAGTAGGCGCCGACTTCCTCCTTGGTCGCGGCGTCCCAGCCGATCACGTCGGCAAACTGCTTCCAGGTCTCTCCTTCCGCGCCTTCGGCGGCCATCGCCAGGGCGAGCGACAGGCTCAGCGGGGAGAAGGCGACATCGCCCGCCGTCCCGCCTCCGTAGAGCAGGCGGAAGGTATTGATGCCGAAATCGTTGGAGGCGTTGCGGACGCTTTCTTCGCTCTTGGTCAGCTGAATGGGAACGATGGGCTTGAGGTCGCTGCCGCGCAGGTTGTCCTCACGGTCGATTTTGCTGCAGGCCGGGCTCAGCAGGAGCACGGTGCAAAGAAGGATAAAGCTTTTATTCATGATTTTAGAGGAAACTGGTTTCAACGGTAATGGCGGTATCGGCGGGGAGTTTGTCCACCAGGACGGCTCGCGTCCAGAATCTTAACGCCGTGGCCATACTGTCGATGCGGCAGACGCTCACGGTACGGCGGCCGGTGCTGCCATCCGCCGAGAAGGTCAGGTCGAAGGGGTCGTTCATATACATTTCCATGCCGGCGACCAGCAACAGGGTCTTCTTGCTCCAGTCAACCGGTACGGCGTTTTCCCCCGCATACAGGGCCTGCAGTTCCGTCTGGCTGTCGATCCGCCGGATCCACGCATGATTGCCTCTCGCTTCCTCCGGCTTCCATTCGGCAACGGCCCCTCTCCAGGCGGAAACGGACGGTACGCCCAGATTCTCCGCCAGCCAGAGCACGTAATTGTCGGCCTTGTCATCCTTTTTGTACAGCTCCCGCCAGCTCATGCCCTGCAATTCACCGGTCAGGATGCGGCCGTTGGCATCGCCGTTGAGCCCGTTCACAAACAGGTACAGCCATTCCGGCTGCCCGTTGACCTGGACATTCGGCAGGATGGCAAAGACCCAGGTCGGGACCTCGGTGATTCCTGCCAGCACCGGCTCGGCTTCGCCGTCCCGTTTACAGTAGAGTTTCGTCTGAGCCGGAAGCAGCTCCATACTCACCAGGACGCCGCGGTGAAGGAAGCGGTCCAGGAGGGGTTGGATCTGCTTTTGGGCTGCCTGGACCGTAATCGGGGTCGCGGTCGGAATCGGATCTGACGCGTTTGAAGTCAGGTCCGGCATGGACAGTTTGCCACATCCGGCCGACAGGCAAAGTGCGGCAAGGAGAAAGGAAAAGGTAAGGTGTTTCATGATTCGATCATTTATCTCGCGGATGATTTCAGGTCGAAGGACAGGCCGGCGCGCAAGGAGAACAGCGGCCGGTCATCCCAGTTGGTGATGTAGGAACTTCGGTTGAGGTAATATCCGAGCGAGGGGCTCAGGTAGATCCTCACGCCGCGCAGCAGACGGAAATCGACACCCGCCTGAAGGTTGGCGGAGAACAGCACCGGCTCGGGCTGCATTTCCGTGCCCGTGACATGGATGCATTTTTCGGCCAGCAGGCCGCCGCCGACATAGAAGCGCAAGCGGTTGTCGGGATTGATGTAGCCGTGCAGTTCGACAGGAATGCCCAGGTAATGGAGCGCGGCACCTTGCCAGGTCACTTCCGTCGGTTGCTGGCCGGGTTCCGCATTCGTGCTCACCCGGGCACCGGATCGCTGGGTATAGGCCAGGCCGGCGCTCAGCGTCAGGCGGCGGGTCATCGGAAGGGCGGCGGAGACACCGAAACTCACTGGCAGGACCGGGGTGTCCGTCCCGCTGTAGCGGGTGTTCGCAGAAGACTGTACCGGATGGCCCAGGGTTTGGGTGACTGAATTGTACTGGAATTGGGTATTCGGGTCATTGGAATCCCACGAAACGATGGCTCCGTCGTAGTCCGGGTATATGATGACGCCGCCCCCGGACAATGAGGCATCGCTGGCGTACATGATTCCTCCGTTGGTAAAGGATGGGGTCAGGGCACCGGCGCCGCCCGAAGACCCCACCTGCAGACGCAGGCTGACCGGGCCGCGGCGGGCTTTTTTCTGCTTATCGGGTTCGTCCGGGAGGTCTTGCAGCGCTGCCTCGGCGAGGGTGCCGGGTCCGCCGGCGGACAGGTCGGTGGAAGCCTGCGCGGTGGCGGAGGCGGGGAGGTTTTGGGCGGCGGATGCGTCGGTCCTTCCCGTCTCTACGGCGTCATTCCCGCCCCGGGCGGAAGGGGCAGTCTGGTCCGGGGACGGATTGGCCGGTCCTTCTTTTCCGTTATCGGTCGCGGTCTGATGGGAGGACGGGGCCGCAGGATTTCCGTTATCGGAATCCGCCCGTTTTGAGGACGGGGTGGCCGTTTTTCCTGTTCCGTTATTAAAAACGGGCGTTTTTGAGGACGGCGCCTGGGAGGACGCGACGGAGGCGTCGGCCGCTGCAGGGGCAGGGTCGGAGGCTGCTGCGGGGGCGGAGTTGGCGGCGGGTGCCGGGTCCGAAGCCGGGACCGTCGTCGCGGGGACCTCCTGCACCAGCAGGCCGGGAGCAGGGGTTTTCGCCGGACGGAGCAGCAGGACGGCGGCCAGGACGGCGGCGACCCCGGCCAGGGCCCAGGGCCACAGGGCTGCTGCCGTCGGCCAGGAAATACCGCCCTTTCCCGGGATTTCCGGGTCGACCCCGGCCGCCCAGCCGTCCTCCAGCGGCAGCCGGGCGTCCTGCAAGCGGTCCCGCAGGGCGTCGGTCCAATCGTGTTGTTTATTTTTCTTCATCATCATGTCCATATTTTGCCGTGATCATGGCGGCCAGCCGGCGCCTTGCTTTGAAGTATTGGGTCTGGGAGGTCTTCTCCGTAATGCCGAGCAACTGCGCGATCTCCCGGTGTGTGTATCCGTCGAGGCAGAAGAGGTTGAACACCGTCCGGTAGCCCTCCGGCAGGGATGCGATCAGCTCGATCAGCTCCTCTACGGGGATTTGCCGCAGGCGGTCCGGATCGACCGGCGGTTCTTCCGGCCCCGGCTCGTGTGCGCCGTACCGGACGCCTTCTTCGTCATCCCGGACCTGATCCGGGATCTCCAGGAAATGTCTCCCTCGCCTCAACTCGTCCACCGTCAGGTGCACCGCGATCTGACAGAGCCAGGCCCCGAGCGAACCCGCCCGCCGCGGACGGAATCGGTCCAGGGACTCCCAGGCCTTCAGGAATGTATCGTGCACCAGGTCACGGGCCCGGTCGGCATCCCGGATATAGCGCCGACACACGGCCAGCACACGCCCCGCATAGGTTTCGTACATTTCCTGTCTGGCGCCTGGCTCCCCGGCTCTGCAGCGCCGGACCAGGCTCTTTTCATCCATCAACTCACGCACTTTGAAGAATCTTCACCAAGATAACGAGAATCTTCGGAAAAACTGCCCGGATGCCTGCACATATTTTCTGCACGCCCCTCTCCGCCCGGCGAAGGATGGGGGCAACGGGGAGGGCTGGGGGGCTCTCGCCCTGGCGTGACATGGAAACGTTTGATTACTAGTCTTTTGTCCCGAAAAGGGGTACCGAAAAAATGGCCCCCTGTTTGAATTAAGTTATTACTATACAAAATGTTGCAAGTCACGGCCAGCTGGGCGCCACCGCACCCCGGCATAGGAGGGAGGGGTCAGGCCAGGAAGTTGGTGAGGAAGATCACCACGATGGCGACCGGGGCGATGTAGCGCAGCAGGAACCAGAAGGCGTCGAAGACGGCGCAGTTGAAGCGGGCCGTGCCGCCGGAGGTGAACTCGCTCCGCACGGTGGCGCGGTCCATCTTCCAGCCGACAAAGAGCACGAAGAGCAGTCCGCCGAAGGTCATCAGGAAGTTGGAGGTCAGCATGTCGCAGAAACTGAAGATCGACAGGCCGAAGAGCTGCACCTCCGCGAGCGGGCCGAAAGACAGGGAGCAGAGCGCCCCGAGGATCCAGCATCCCAGGAAAATCAGCACCGTGGCCTTGTGCCGCGACAGGCCCCGCTGCTCCACCAGATAGGCCACGCCCACCTCGTACATCGAAATCGCCGAGGTAAACGCCGCGAACACGATGGTCACGAAGAACAGCACCGCCACGACGGCGCTGACCCAGGGCACCGCGGCGCCCATCTTGGCGAAAATATAGGGCAGCGTCTCGAAGACCAGCCCGGGCCCGGCCCCCGGCTCGATCCCGGCGGCAAACACCGCCGGCATGATGGCGAAGCCCGCAATCAGGGCGAACAGGAGGTCGAATCCCACCGTGCCCAGCCCGGTCACCAGGATGTTCTCATCCCGCCGGATATACGACGCATAGGTCAGGATGGTCCCGACGCCCAGCGAGAGCGAGAAGAAGCTCTGCCCCATCGCAGCCGCTACGGCGGACGGGGTGATCTTGCTGAAATCCGGCTTCAGCAGATAGTCCGCCCCCGCGCGGGCGCCCGGCAGCGAGAGCGAATAGAACATGATGACCACGATCAGCACGAACAGCAGCGGCATCGTGATCTTGTTGAAGCGCTCGATCCCCGACTTCACGCCCGCCGACACGATCCCGGCACAGCCCAGCAGGAAGAGCGTATGGCAGAGCAGCGGCACCCACGGCTCGGCCACAAAGCGCCCGAAAGCCGACGAGACCGCCCCGATGTCGGAGGCGTGGAACCCCGTGGTCACGGCCTGCCACAGATAGCCGACGGACCAGCCGCCCACGACGCTGTAGTAGGACAGGATGATGAGCGGGGAGATGACCGTCAGCAGGCCCAGCCACTTCCACTTCGTGCCGGGCGCCAGCTGCTCCATGGCGCCGAAGGTCCCGGCATGCGTGCGGTGTCCGATAATGGCCTCGGCCAGGAAAATGGGCAGCGACAGCAGCAGGCAGCACAGCAGGTAGATGACGATGAACGCCGCACCGCCCATCTGGCCCACCATATAGGGGAAGCGCCAGATGTTGCCCAGCCCGATGGCGGAGCCCGCCAGGGCCAGGATGGCGGCGGACCGGCCGCCGAAATGCTCCCGTTTCGCAGCCATGTCCTACAGGATGAAATTGGTGAAGAAGATGATGACGACCGCGATCGGCGCCACCCACTTGATCAGGAAATAGACCAGCGGGAAGATGCGGCCGTTGGCCGGACAATGGCCCCGGCTCGTGAACTCGTCGAGCGGGACGCGCCTGGGCAGGACGAAGCCGACGAACAGCACCGCGAGCAGCGCCATCAGCAGGAGCAGGATGTTGGAGCAGAGCCAGTCCAGGAAATCAAAGACCGGGGACGACAGCGAACACAGCACGCCGAGCGAACCGCAGGCCAGGAAAAGCGCCCAGCAGGCTCCCCGGCGGGTCATGTGGACGCGCTCGACCAGGAAGGCCACGCCCACTTCGATCAGCGAGATGCAGGAAGTCATGGCGGCCACGATGATGGCCAGGAAGAAAAGGATCGAGGCCACGGCGCTGATCACGGGCAGTTCCACGCCCATCTTGGCAAAGACGAACGGGATGCTCTGGAAGATCAGGCCCGGTCCCGCGCCCGGCTCGATCCCGGCGGCGAACACCGCCGGCATGATGGCGAAGCCGGCCAGGATGGCGAACAGCAGGTCGGACAGGGCCGTGCCCGCGCTGGTGGCCACGATGTTCTCCTTCCGGCTCACATAGGAGCCGTAGGTGATGATGCAGCCCATCCCGAGCGAGAGCGAATAGAAACTCTGTCCGAGCGCATAGGCGAAGGTGCGCGGCGTGAGCTGGCTCCAGTCGGGATACAGCAGGTAGCGCACCCCCTCCCCCGCACCCGGAAGACTGATCGAATAGGTCAGGATCACCAGGATCAGCGCGAAGAGGACGGGGAGCGTGATCTTGCTGAATTTCTCGATGCCGGACTTCACGCCTCCGGCCACCACGAGCACGGAGACGCCCAGGAAGGCGAGGTGCGTCAGGACCGGTGCCCACGGCGAGGAGACGAACGTGCCGAACAGGTCGCTGACCGACTCCGGCGGAGTGCGCATGAAGGTCAGGGTGCAGGATTTGAAGAAATAATCCAGGGACCAGCCGCCGATCACGCTGTAGTAGGAAGCGATCAGCAGGGGGATCAGGATGGACAGGTAGCCGACGCCCTTCCAGAAAGGATGCTGCCGGGACAGGCGGGCGAAGGCGTCCAGCGCGTTGGTGTGGCTCCTGCGCCCGATCATCACCTCGGCGATGAAGACGGGCAGGGATACCAGCAGCGTGCACACGACATAAATGATCACGAATACGGCGCCGCCGTGCTCCCCCACCATGTAGGGGAAGCGCCAAATGTTACCCAGGCCGATGGCTGAGCCCGCCATGGCCAGGATGACGGCCAGGCGGCCGCCGAAATTTTCGCGGTTCTGTGTTGCCATAATACCACTACCAACTTACAGTCAGATTCCGGATCAAGTCCGGAATGACAACGGAGGGAACCGGAATCCCTACCGCTTCACATAGGTCACGAACTCGTATTCGAGTCCGGAGGCCTCGTCCCGCAGGAGGGGCGACCGGGCCTCAACGGCCCAAATATCGGAATTTATTTCCGGAAAAAAAGCATCCGCGTCCGGAATTGTCGTGTGAATGTGCGTGATAAACAGGCGGTCCATCGTGTCGATGACGGCCCGATAGACGGACGCGCCGCCGATCACGAACACCCGCGGCGCCGTGCCCGCCGCCTCGTAGGCCTCCTCCATCGAACCCACGCAGGTGGCTCCCGGGATGGGAGCGGCACTGCGCGTGAGCACGATATTGGTCCGGCCGGGCAGCGGCCGGCCGATGGAGGCGAAGGTGGTCCGGCCCATGATCACGGGACAGCCCATCGTGACCCGCTTGAAATACCGCAGGTCGCCCGGCAGGTGCCAGGGCATCTGTCCGCCCCGGCCGATGGCGCCGTTGTCCGACACCGCCACGATGAGGTTCTTCTCCATCATACGGCTACGGGTGCCTTGATCGCCGGCCAGGGGTCGTAGCCCTCCAGGGTGAAGTCTTCGTAGGTGAAGTCGAAGACGCTCTTCACCTCCGGGTTGAGCTTCATCACCGGCAGGGGGCGCGGGGTGCGGGACAGCTGCTCGCGCACCTGGTCGAAATGGTTGAGGTAGATGTGCGTGTCGCCCGTGGTATGGATGAATTCCCCGGGCTGCAGGCCGCAGCTCTGGGCGATCATCATCGTCAGGAGGGCGTAGGAGGCGATGTTGAAGGGCACGCCGAGGAAGGTGTCCGCGCTGCGCTGGTAGAGCTGGCAGGAGAGCCGCCCGTCCGCCACGTAGAACTGGAACAGGCAGTGGCACGGGGGCAGGGCCATCCGGTCCACCTCGCCGGGATTCCACGCCGTCACGATCATGCGGCGGGAATCCGGGTTGCGGCGGATGGTGTCGATCACCTGCGAGAGCTGGTCGATGCTGCGCCCGTCGGGGGCGGGCCAGTTGCGCCACTGGTGGCCATAGACGGGGCCCAGGTCGCCGTTCTCGTCGGCCCACTCGTCCCAGATGGTGACTTTGTGGTCCTGGAGGTACTTGACGTTGGTGTCGCCGGCAATGAACCAGAGGAGCTCGTAGATGATGGACTTGAGGTGCACCTTCTTGGTGGTCAGCAGGGGGAATCCTTCCGCGAGGTCAAAGCGCATCTGGTGGCCGAAGATGCTCTTCGTCCCCACCCCGGTGCGGTCGTGCTTGACCACGCCCCGGTCCATGATTTCCTGCAGAAGGTCGAGATACTGCTTCATTACTTCCTGACGCCGAAGGCGAAAATGATGGCTTCGTGGAAGGTCTTGCCCGGCTCCAGGACCGTGGTCGGGTAGGCCGGCCGGTTGGGGCTGTCGGGGAAGTGCTGGCACTCCAGGGCCACGGCGTCATAGTCGTGATACACGCGGCCGCGCTTGCCCTGCGGGCAGCCGTTCAGCCAGTTGCCCGTATAGACCTGGATGCCCGGCTGGGTGGTGAAGATCTTGAGCGAACGGCCGCTGCGGTTGGACCACAGCTCGGCCGCCTCCTGGAGCTGGCCCTTGCGGTAGCCGTCGATCACCCAGCAGGCGTCGTAGCCCTTGCCGTAGTTCAGGGCCGGGAAATCCTTCTTGATGTCGCGCCCGAGGGTCTTGGCGTTGAGGAAGTCCATCGGGGTGCCGGCCACGGGCTCCGGCTCGCCCAGCGGGATGAGGGTGGAGTCGGTCGGAAGGTATTCCGAGCAGTTGAGCTTGAGGAAATGCTGCAGGGCGGAACCCTTGCCGTTGAGGTTGAAGTAGGCGTGGTTGGTCAGGTTGATGACCGTGCGGGCGTCGGACTTGGCGCTGAAGGTGAGCCGGAGCTCGTTCTCCTCGCTCCACTCATAGCGCGCCACCACGACCACGCTGCCGGGATAGCCCATCTCGCCGTCGGCGGAGACATATTTGAACTCCACGCCGCCCTTGTGCTTGCGGGATTCCCAAACCTGGTTCTGGAAGCCCTGGGGGCCGCCGTGCAGGTGGTTGGGGCCGTTGTTGACGGGCAGGGTGTAGGCCTTGCCGTCCAGGGAGAACTTCCCGTTCGCGATGCGGTTGGCGAAGCGTCCCGGGCACTTGCCTGCGCAGGGACCGTCGCCGAAATAGCTCTCCGCCTTGCCATAACCGAGCACGACATCGGCGAGCTTGCCGTCCCGGTCGGGGACGTTGACGCCCACGATGGCGGCTCCGACGCTGCCCAGCACCACGGAGGCGCCGCTCGCATTGGTCATGGTGTACTTGTAGATGGCCTTGCCATCGGGGGTCCTGCCCCAAAGTTTTCTGTTGATCGCCATAATGTTATTGATTTTGAGTGTTTTGCAGATAAGAGACGACCCGCTCCACGGGGGCGTCTTTCAGCACGATCCGCTTCTCGCCGTCCAGCAGCCAGAGCGAGGGAATCGCGCGGATGTTGTAGAGTCGGTCGGAGCGGATGATCCCGTCGGGGTCGTAGCCGCAGAGCCAGTTGCGCGGGTAGTTGGGTTCGTAGGCGCGCCAGGCGTCGAGGTCCTCGTCGATATAGACGTTGACGACCGCAAAGGCTCCGCGTGCGATCATCCCGTCTATGCCGGGCACCGCCTCCAGGGTCTCGATGATCTCCCGGCAGGCGTGGCAGCCGGGGTTGCTGAAGAAGAGCAGGACGGTCCCCGCGCGGACATCGTGCAGGCGGCGCGTGCGGCCGCGGGCGTCCGTGAAGCGGAAGTCCGGGGCCACGGAGCCGGTCTGCGCCAGGGCGCACATCACCCGCTGGTACTCATAGCCCGGGCGGGCTTCCTCGCGGGTGAAGGGAGAATCCGCAAGCCCGTCAACGTAAGGAAGATACAGGTCTTCGTCCCGGACCGGGGAATTGGGATCGTAGAGGTAGCGGGTCACGATCTGTTCCATCAGCAGGAAGACCTGCGAGGCCGTGTCGGCGGCCTGCCGGGCTTCCACCTGGTCGAAGAAGTGCCGCATCTTCCGCTGCGCCTGCGGGAGCGGGATCTGGCGGAGCAGTTCGGCATAGGTGGCCACCTGCTGCTCCACGTCGCCATGCGGAACGCCCAGCACGGCGCCCGTGTCGCAGGGTCCGTCGCCGGCCAGGAAGCGGTCCCAGAAATGGTCCAGGAACCAGTCCCGGCGCTCATCCGGGTCGGTATAGACCGCCGGGATCTCGGGATACGGGAACGGCCGCAGCTGCCTTTCGGCGGCCGCCTGCGGCTTTCCGGCGCCGCCCGGACGGCAGGCCGGCAGCAGCAGCGCCGCCAGCAGCAGAGGCAATATGAGACTCCTGATTTTCATCCAAACTATAAAGATAGGAAAAAACGTCCAAATAGCAGTCTTGGGAATCCTGTTTATTAGTATTATTTTTGCACCGATGCTCGGTAAACGGCTCATATCGCTGCTGGCGGCCCTGTGCGCCGCCCTGCCCGCCGCCGCCCAATTCTATACGATGGGGGCGGACCCGGGCGGCCTGCGCTGGAATTATGTCGAGACTCCGACCTACCGGGTGATCTATCCGCGCGGGCTGGATTCGCTCGGGCGCGCCTACGCCGTGGCGCTGGAGCAGGCGGCCGGCCCCGTCGGGGCAAGCATCGGCATCCGGCCCAACGAGGCCTACCGCAGCAGGATGCCGGTGGTGCTGCACAGCCATACGGCCTATGCCAACGGACAGGTGACCTGGACGCCGCGGCGGCTGGAGCTGCTCACCACGCCGGACGCCGTCCCCTCCGAGGCGTCCACCTGGATCCGGCAGCTGTCCCTCCACGAGTCCCGCCACGTGGCGCAGATGCAGCCGGGCGCCGCGAAGCCTTTCCGCTGGCTGAATGTCCTCTCCGGGCAGCTGTGGCCGGGCGCGGTCGCGGCCCTCTACGGCGGACCGGCCTTCTTCGAGGGCGACGCCGTGGTGGCGGAGACGGCGCTGACCCGGGCCGGACGGGGCCGGACGGCCGATTTCCTGGAATACTACCGCGTGAGTTTCGCCGCAGGCGATTTCCGCGACTATTGGCGCTGGCGCTACGGCTCCCAGCGCTACTACACGCCCGACTACTACCGCGCCGGGTACCTCGCCGTCGGCGGCATCCGGGCGCACTACGGCGTGCCGGACCTGTCGGCGCGCTTCTACCGGCGGGTGGCGGACCACGGCGGCGTGGCCTTCCTCAACTGGGACAAGACGGTGCGCGAAGCCACCGGGAAGTCTTTCCGCGAGGCCTTCGCCGAAGTCAGCGACACCCTGCAGGCGCAGTGGGCGGCGGACGAGGCGGCGCGCGGGCCGTTCCTCCCGACGGAAGCCGTCACGGGCGTGCCGCGCCGTTTCACCGAATACACGGGGCTCGAAGCGCTGGGTGACGACCTGTACGCCATCCGCAGCGGGATCACGCAACCTGCCCGGCTGGTCCGCATCGCAGCGGACGGGCGGCAGACGCCGCTCACGCTGCTGGGCAGTTCCGTCTCCGCACCGATGTACAACAGCGCCACCGGGCGGCTCTATTGGAGTGAAATCGTCCGGGACGCCCGCTGGCCGCTCCGTTCCTGGTCCGTCATCCGCGCCGGCGACGGACGGCACACCGAAAAGCTGACCCGCAGGACACGCTACTACAACCCGGCCCCGGCCCCGGCCCCGGACGCGCCCGTGCTCGCCGTCACGGAGTATCCCGTGGAAGGGACCAGCCGCGTGGTCCTGATCAGCGCGGAAGACGGCACGGTGCAGCAGGCCTGGGACGCCCCGTCCGGGATGCAGGTCCTGGAGACGGCCTGGGTCGGCGGAGACCTGTATATCAACGCCATCACGGAAGAGGGCTACGGGCTCTACCGCATGCCGGACTTCCGGACCGTCCTCGCACCCCGTCCCGTCAAGATGGCGGACTTGTGGTCGGATGACGGGGAACGGCTCTATTTCACCAGCGACCTCAGCGGGGTCAACGAACTCTACGCCCTCACGCCGGAAGACGGCTCCGTGGAGCGGCTGACCACGACACGCTTCGGCGGATCGGACTTTGTAATCGCACGCGACACGCTGTTTTTCAGCGCTTTGCAGCCCGAAGGCCGGCTGATCCGGAAAGTCGCCCTGTCCGCCCTGCACCCGGAGCCGGCCGATTTCTCACGGCTGCCGGAATACCCCTTTGCGGAGGCGCTTTCCGCCGGCGAGCCGGCCGTCCCGGACACGGCCGCCGAGGTGGAGGTGAGCGCTCCGCAGCCCTACCGCAAGCTTGCGCACCTGTTCCATTTCCACTCCTGGCTGCCGGTCTATTTCAAGTATGACGCCGTGGACGCCCTGTCGATGGACACCATCCTCAACGACGCCGGACTGGGCGTCTCGGGCTTCTGGCAGAACGACCTGGGCACGGGCTACGGCTTCGCCGGCTACCACGCCGGCTGGGACGGCGAACGCTGGCGGCATTCGCTGCACGGGCAGGTCACCTACACGGGGCTCTATCCCGTCATCGAGGCCTCCGTGGATTTCGGCGACCGCGATGCGCTGTCGTATCGTCTGGAGAAAAGCGAAGACGGCAAGACCGTCTCGCTGAAAAGCGCGGCGACCGGCGCCCCTTCCCTGTCGGGTTCGATCCAGACCTACATCCCCTGGGTCTTCTCGTCCGGCGGCTGGCTGCGCGGCCTCGTGCCCACGGCCACGCTCATCTTCACCAACGACCGCTTCCAGGACGGGCGTCCGATGCACCGCGCAACCCTGAGCCTGCGCGGCTACACGATGCAGCAGACACCCCCTTCGCGGGTCTATCCGCGCCTGGGTATCGGTGCCGAAGCGGGTTACAGCTTCCGCTGGATCCCGGGCCTGATCGCCCCTGCGGGCTACGCTTATCTCTATGGCTATCTGCCCGGTCTGCACGAGACGCACGGGCTGCGCTGGAGCGTGCTCGGCGCCCGCCGCTTCGACGGACTGTTCAGCGAATCCTTCGCCATCGTGACGCCGCGGGGCTTCGCGCCGGCCGTCACGCGGGCCCTCGCTTCCTATGAGACGCAGGTCAAGGCCGCCCTGGACTACAAACTGCCGCTCATCCCGGTCGACCGTGCCCTGCTGGGCCCCGTCGCCTATCTGCGCAATTTCGAACTGACCCTGCACGGAGACTACGCCTCCTTCAGCAGTAAGGGACAGGCGGGTGCGCTTTTCAGCGCCGGTGCGGACCTGACCGCCGTGCTGGGCAACCTCCTCTGGATCCCCTATCCCACCCGCATCGGCGTGTCGTACAACTACAACGGGGGCCCGTCCTTTGCGGAACTCGCCGCAAAGGGGCTCCCGATGGACAGGCACAGTTTCTCGCTGATTTTCAGCGTGGAAATGTAGGATTTAGTAGAACAGGCTCCGGTCGATGCCGCGGCCCATCACCTCATAGCCCTTGGCATTGAGGTGCAGCCAGTCGTTCTCGAAGAGATAGGCCGGGTCCAGCTTGTCGGGATCCTGCGGATCGGCAACCATGGCGGCGAAGTCGATCACGCCGTCGAAGACGCCGCTCTCCCGGATCCAGGCGTTGAGCGCCTGCCGGCCCTTCTCGTGCTCGCCGGTCCCGTCGCGGTCGTAGAAACTGCCCTTGGCGGGCGTGACCGTGGCGCCGAACACCTTGATGCCGCGCTCGTGGGCCTTCTGCACGATCTCCGTCCAGACCTGCCGGATCTCGTCGGCCGTCTGCAGGCCGTCCGCCTTGCCGCCCAGGTCGTTGGTCCCTTCGAAGAGGATGATGTATTTGACGCCGGGATGGCCGAAGAGGTCGCGCTCATAGCGGCTGCGGCCCGTGGGACCCAGGCCGCCGCGCAGGATGCAGTTGCCGCCGAGACCGAAGTTGAGCACGGCGATGTGGTCGGTCCTGGGATCTTCCAGCAGCGAACGGGAGAGCTGGTCGGTCCAGCGGTCCTGCCCGTCGGTGGTGGTGCCGCGGCCGTCCGTGATCGAGTCGCCCAGCACGGCGACGGCCGCGCCCGGCCGGCGGCGCGGGACCACGTCGATGGAACTGATGGTGTACCAGTGCGCCGTCTTCGCGGCCGGCGCGGAGAAGTCCTGCGTGTCGCCCACGGCGATATAGGAGGTGGTCCGGGAGCCGGGATGGCTGGTCAGCGGCATCGGGGCGACCGCCCCGTAGTGGATGGTAATGGCCAGGTTCTCCCGGTCGGCCAGTTTGAACTTGACCGGGTCGGAGACCGCTTCGCCGCCCGCGGCCATCGTGACGCCGCGCTGGCCGCCGAAGGTCAGCTCCACGCTGCTGCCGGGGACAATCTCCGGGCTGGCGCCCGGTGTCTGTGCGCGGGCGATCTCGACGCCGAGGATCTCGGTCGGCGTCTCGTTGAAAAGGTTGGACAGGTGCAGGCGCAGCTGCGAGCCGCCGACGGACACCTGGACGATCTGGCGGAAGGAGTTGCCGGCCAGACCGGGCTCCGGCGGGAGGTTGTGCGGTTCGGCGACCTGCAGGGCGGTGGCCCAGGTGGCCACCCAGTCGGGGGTTTTGGCGCAGGCGGCCAGCAAGGTGGCGGCGAGGGCGAGGGGGAGGAGGATGCGTCTCATAGGTTATTGGGGGCGGCGGAAACGGGGTTGGATGATGACGGGGCGGTGCTGGTCGTCGTGGACCGGCATGCCCAGACGGTCGGAGCGAATCTGGCGGTGGATCAGCGAGTCGATCGGGGTGTCCAGCGGGCGGACGTCCGCGGGGAGCGGGCGCTGCGAGAGGGTCTGGAAATAGCCCACGCAGGCGTCGCGCCACCATTCCGCGTCGTGTTTCTGGATGTCCAGCTTCGTGGTGACTTCGTCGAACAGCGCCGGCGCCACGTAGGGCTGCAGGCCGGCCCAGGTCCGCTGGAAGTCCTCCACCTGCCGGACGCCGCGGTCGTAGTGCAGGCAGATTTCCTCCCACATCGTGCGGCCGGACTTCAGTTTGTAGTCCCACGGCACGTGGTGGAACCACAGGATGAGATTCTCCGGGCAGGAGGCAAGGTCGTTGAACGTCGAGGCCAGCGGCTCGTTGTACTGGTGGGCGTTGTCCGAGCCGGTCTGCGTGCGGTCGAAGCCGATCCCTTCGGCGTCGGCCTGGTGGTAGTACGGGGGCTGCCAGTCCGGACGGGGCGGCGTGCGGTCCCAGGGCATCGGGCCGTAGTGCGTGCCTCCGAAGAGGTGGTGCAGGCCCAGCGGCATCTCGTAGTCCACCACCGCCTCGCGGGAGGCCATCAGGATGCCGCGCACGGGCGTAACGAATTTGGCGTCAAACGCTTTCGCGGACATACCCTCCGGCTTGAGGAAGGTCTGGCGTATCCATTCGTCGGCGATCTGCTCCGCGCCGAGGGTCGGGTCCCAGGCCAGGCGGCCGAAGGCGTACCAGTTGGCCTGCGCGAAGACATAGCCGCAGAAATTGGGGTCCTGTCCCGTGTTGGCCACGCCGGCCACGGCCATGATGGTCTTGGAGACAGGCGTGCCGGGGCCGTCACGGTAGGTATCGGATTTCAGGCATTCCTCCCACATCGTGCCCAGGTAGGCGAGGTGGTTGGAGAAGCCGAGGTACTCCTGCGTGACCTGGAACTCCATCATCATCTGCGTGTTGCGCATCCGGCCGAAGAGCGGGCTGAAGGGCTCTCGCGGCTGGAAATCGACGGGACCGTTCTTGATCTGCACGATCACGTTGTCCGCGAATTTGCCGTCGAGCGGCACGAACTCCTCCACGGCCTGGTTGGCCCGGTCGGGGCTGGTGGGGCTATAGACGAAGGCGCGCCACATCACGATGCCGCCGTAGGGAGCGAGGGCTTCGCCCAGCATATTGGCGCCGTCGGCGTGGGTGCGGCCGTAGTCCTGCGGACCGGCCTGGCCTTCGGAGTTGGCCTTGACCAGGAAGCCGCCGAAGTCGGGGATGGCGGCGTAGATCTCGGCCGCCTTGGCCTTCCACCAGGCCCGGACCTTCGGGTCCAGGGGGTCGCCGCTCTTCAGGCCGCTCAGGGCGATGGGCGAGGTCCACTTGATGGAGATATAGGTCCTGATGCCGTATTCGCGCAGGATGGCGGCGATCTTCGCCACGCGGGCGATGTGCTCCGCATCGAGGATCAACGGGTTGGAATTGACGTTGTTGAGGACGGCGCCGTTGAGGCCCACGGAGGCGCAGAGCTCGCCGTAGCGGCGGATGCGCTCCTCCGGGATGTCGGGGCTGGTCCATTCCCACATCGAGAGCCCGGCATAGCCGCGCTCCACGGTGTCGTCGAGGTTGTCCCAGTGGTTGAGCAGGCGCAGGTCATAGGCCGGGGCCTGCTGCACGTCCATGCCGGGACCGGCCTGTCCGAGCACCTCGGCGCGCTGCAGGGCATAGACGCCATAGCGCAGGCCGGCCTCGGAGCCGGCGTCGATGCGGCGCTGGGCGCCCTCGTCATAGATATGGAATCCCTCGGCGGGCAGGGCCGGGTCGATGCGGGTCTGCACCGACGCGAGGACTTCGGCGTAAGGGCGGCCGGCGGCCAGCCAGAGATCGGAGCCGTCCTGCGCCGCAGGGACGGGACGGCTGCAGGCGGACAGCAGCGCCGCGCCGGCAAGAAGGGTCAGGAAAAGGGTTTTCCGCATAAGATCTGTGGTTTTGTACTTTGTACAAAGATAACGATTTCCCGGCATCTGCCGCCCGGCGATGTACCATTTCCTTTTGATTTCGGGTCAAGGAAAGCGGAACAGGCATCCCTCACGGGGTGCCTGTTCTTTTCCAACCAACTTGTTTATTGTTTAACCATTATTCCGTGGGGTAGCCGGGGTTCTGGTAGGCGGCTTTCTCGGAGTCGGTCATGTCCATGCCGTTGAGCTGGCTCTGCGGGATGGGCCGGAGGTACATGTAGTCCTCGATGGTGCGGGTGAAGGTCTCCGGCTTGTGGGCACCCCAGAAGGCGCCGCTGATGGTGTAGGTGCCGGCGCGCTCTTTCCAGGTCTGGGTGCGCACCAGGTCGAACCAGCGGAATCCTTCGCCATAGAGTTCGCGCATGCGCTCGTCCAGGATGTAGTCCAGGGTGATGGTCGCGGGCGTGGAGGCCTCCAGGTCGGCGCTGAAGTCGGCGTTGTAGGCGGCGCGCTCGCTGTTCTTCCAGGTCCACACACCGGCGCGGCGGCGCAGCACGAGCAGGTTCTGGCGGGCCTTGTCGTTCTGGCCCAGCTTGAAGGCGGCTTCGGCGGCCACGAGATAGAACTCGGAGAATTTCAGCACGTTGTAGGGACGGGTGCTGCCGGCGTTCGGCGAGCCGAGCTGGGTCGCGTGGTCGTAGTCGGTGCGGTAGCAGCCGAGTTTCCACAGGGCCGGATAGGCGATGCGGCTGATGCCGTTGAGGTCGAAGACGTAGTCTGCGCGGCCCGGGACGGTGCCGGCGCCGACGTTCGCGCCGTCGGTGTTGCTCTGCTTGTCGGGATAGACGATGTCGTCAAGCACCTCGGGGATGAAGGAGAGCACGCGGCCGCCCTTGGGAATGGTCATGCCGTTGGCGCCGGGGGCGCTGGCGGCCTGGTTGCCGGCCTTCTCCCAGTTGCCGTAGTAGGCGGTGGTGAAGGTGCCCTCGAAGCGGGAGTCCTTGGTGATGTCCTGGCTGGTGAAGATCTTGATGGCCTCATGGGTCGGAGCCATACGGGTCCAGGGGCGTCCAATCTCCTGGCAGGCCTCGCGCTGGACGGCGCCGATGCCGCCGAGGTTGATCGTGCCGTGGTTCCAGTTCATCATCCAGCCGGCGAAGTTGTCCGGGGCTCCGCCGCCGCCGTAGCTCAGGCTGCCGCCGTTGTACTGCTCGCTCTTCTCGGTATGGTCCGCCCAGAGGAGGATCTCCTTGTTGCGGTCGTTCTGCGCGAGGCTGACTTCGCGGAAGGTCTGCATCAGGCCGTAGGGGCCCGGATTGGCGATCGCGGTCTCACAGACGGACAGGGACTGCTGGAAGTACCAGGCAGCGTCATGGCCGCCCAGATCTTTGCGGTCGGCAGCCGGGTAGGTCGGGATGTTTTTGGGGTTCTCCAGCCACCAGCCGAAGGTCAGGTAGGCCTTGGCCAGCGCGAGCCGGGCCACGTTTTTGGTCACGCCGCCGACCACGCGCGGATGGTCGGGCAGGTTGTTCACCGCCGCTTCCAGGTCGGAAAAAACGGCCTTGTAAACCTCGGGAACGGTGTTGCGCACGGAGGTGCGGACCGGCGTGCTGTTGAAGGCGAGTTCGCCGGAGCCCAGGTCGAGGGGCACGCCGCCGAAGGTCTGGACGAGCTGGAAGTAGTACCAGCCGCGGAAGAACCTGGCTTCTGCGATCAGCGCCTCGGACAGGCCGACGGACTCGGCGTTCTCGATGATGCCGCTGGCGGTGTTGATGTAGGGGAACACCGTGTTCCAGAGCACGTCGGAACGGGAGGAAGAGGCGTTGAGGTTGCCGACGCCGGACAGGTCGGCGTCCTTGAAGTTGCCGTCGGCGGACTGGCCGTAGGTGGCTTCGTCCGTGCCGGTGGTGTTGATGTTGTAGTAGTAGGCCTGGCCGTAGAAATAACGGAGCGAAGCGTACAGGGCCGTCAGACCGCCTTCCACACCGGCTTCCGTCTGGAAGAAGCCCGGCTCGAAGAAAGTACGGGGCTGCTCGTCAAGCACCTTGGTGCAGGAAGCCGCAAGCGTGGCGGCAGCGGCGAGCGCGGCGAGGATGTATGTCAATTTTTTCATATCCGTATCCGATTAGAAGGTGAGATTGATACCGAAGATGTAGTTGCGGGTGTTCGGCGTGTTGGTGCCGACGACCTTCTGGCGATAGAGGTAGCCTGCGGAAGCCTGGAAGCTGCCGTCGTTGCCGCGGGCGTTGGGCTCGGGATCGAGGCCGGTCTCGCTGTGGAACCGGGAGAAGAGCACGAAGGGGTTCTGGGCGGTGGCATAGACGCGGAGGCGGTCGATGCCGGCGCGCTTGAGCGCGGGGATCTTGTCGAAGTTGTAGCCGAGCGTGATCGTGCCGATCTTCAGGAAGGAGCCGTTGAAGTAGGCCAGGGTGGAGCCGTAGAGCGGGTTGTCGTTGCTGTTGAGTCCGCCCGGACGCGGGTAGTGGGCACCCGTGTTGTTCTCGGTCCAGTAGTCCACCTTGATCTGGCCGCGGCGGCCGGTCAGCATGTTGAGATAGCCGCTGGAGCCGTGGAGGGTGGAGATGAGGATGCCGCCGGCCTGGAAGTTGCCCAGGACGGTGAGGTCCCAGTTGCGGAACTGGAGACGGGTGTTGAAGCCGCCGAGGAACTTGGGATCGGCGTTGATGGGCACCTGGTCGTTGGTGTCGATGGCGCGCACGGGCAGGCCGTCTTTGTATTCACCGTGATACTTGACCTTGATGTCGCCCGGCGCGGCGCCCGGCTGGAGGATGTTCATCAGCGTCTCCTCGCCCTTCTGCCAGAGGCCGTCATACTCGTAGTCGTAGAGGCAGTTGATCGGCATGCCGACGAACCAGCGATTGCCGCGGTCCTCGGTCTGGCCGGATGCCAGGGAGACGAGTTTGTTGCGGTTGGCGTAGATGTTCAGGCCGAGATCCCACTTCCAGTCGCGGGTGTCGATGATCGTGCCGTTGAGGGACAGTTCGATACCGCGGTTCTGCGTGCTGCCGATGTTGGCGGTGTAGGAGCCCACGCCGGAGGTGGCGGGCAGGTTGAGGCCGAGCAGGATGTCGTGCGTGCTCTGGGCATAGTACTCGAAGGTACCGGTCAGGCGGCCGGAGAAGAAACCGAAGTCGAGACCGGCGTTCCAGGTATTGGAGTACTCCCAGCCGAGGTCGGAGTTGGGCAGCGTGGACACGAAGTAGCCCGTGGCGTAGGTGTCGCCGAAGTTGTAGGGACGGGTGCCCAGCGAGCCGAGGGTCTGGTAGGGGTTGATGGCCTGGTTGGAGGTCTCACCGTAGCCGACGCGGAGCTTGAGTTCGTCCAGCCAGCCGCGGGCGCCCTCCATGAAGGGCTCGTTGTGGATGTTCCAGCCCACGGAGACGGCCGGATAGGTGTGCCACTGATGGCCCTTGGCCAGACGCGAGGAGGCGTCGGAGCGGACCGCGGCGGAGATCATGTATTTGTCTGCGTAGCTGTACATGACGCGGGCCATGTAGGAGATCAGGCCGGCCTGCCAGTAGTTGGCGGCGTTGGGGCTCACGGTGATGTCCTCGGCGAGGGCCTGGCCGATGTTGTAGTAGAGGAACTGCTCGTTGGGGATGTTGCGGGCCGACATGCCGTTCTGCTCATAAGTGGTCTGCTCGGCGGAATACATCGCCACGACATTCAGATGATGCTTCTCGGCAAAGGTGCGGTCGTAGGAGAGCAGGCTCTCGAGGGTCCAGTTGACCGTCTGGTTCTGGCTGGTGCTGGCGCTGTTGGGGTTGGCGACATTGAAACTGTTGACGCCCTTGCCGGTGAAACTGCCGCTCTTGTTGGTGCGGAAGTTGGCGCCGACGGTCTGCTTGAAGGAAAGGCCTTCGACCCAGGGGGCCTTCAGCTCGATGTAGCCCGTGTTGTAGGAGCCGAAGCCGCGGTTCTCGTTGACCCAGCGGTCGGCGTATTCCTCGATGTTCTTGCGGGTCGGGATCCACACGTCGTCCAACGGCATGCTGGCGCGCACCAGGGAGGTGCCGTCGGCGGCCGTCGGCTTGAGGATCGGGGACAGCTGCAGGATGCCGTACAGGCCCAGCTGGTTGCCGTGGGAGGTATTGTAGTTGGTGTTGGTCGAGAAGCCGATCTTGAGCCAGTCGGTCAGGTTCTGGTCCAGGCTGCCGCTCAGGGAGATGCGGTCGTAGTCCTGCGTGGGGACGACGGCTTCATCCTTATAATAGGCGGCGCTGAAGCGGTAGCTGCCCTTCATCGTGCCGCCCACGACGCTCAGTTCGTGGTTGCGGACGATGCCCGTGCGGTAGAAGAGGCTCTGCCAGTCGGTATTGACACCTTCTTCCTCGTAGCCGACCTTGTTGGTGTACTTGCCGGCGAAATTGCGCATCGCGGTGTACTCGGCGCCGTTCATCATCGGGTACTTGATGGCGTTCTTGAAGCCGATGTAGTTGTTGAAGGTCACCTTCGGGGCCTGTCCGGACACACCCTTGTAGGTGGTGATCAGGATGACGCCGTTGGCGCCGCGGGAGCCGTAGATGGCCGTGGAGGAGGCATCCTTGAGGATGTCCATGCTCTTGATGTCGCCCGTGGCGATGTCGGAGAGCGAGCCCATGAACGGCACGCCGTCCAGCACGATGAGCGGATCGTTGGAGGCCGACAGGGAACGGTCGCCGCGGATGCGGATCTCAAGGCTCGCGCCCGGACGGGAGTTGGTCTGGGACATCTGCACGCCGGCCACACGGCCGTTGAGCGAACGGGAGAAGTCGCCGGCGGCCACTTCGCGGAGGTTGTCGCCGCCCATCGAAGCGATGGAACCGGTCACGTCCTGACGGCGCGCGGTACCATAGCCGATGACGACGATGGCGTCCAGGGCCTGGGCGTCGTCGGTCAGGACGATGTCAATCTTGGAACGCCCCTGCACGGGTACGCGCTGGGTCGTATAACCCATGCACGAGATCTCGAGCGTGCCGGAAGGGCTGACCTGGAGAGAATAAGTCCCGTCGACGCCGGTGACGGCGCCGACCGTAGAATTCAAGACCATCACGGCTGCGCCGATGACCGTCTCTCCGCTCTGGTCCGTGACCGTGCCGCTGACCGTGATGTTCTGCGCGTGGGCGAAGAACGGGGCCGTGAGGCAAAGGGCCGCGAGTGCGAGCGCTTTCTGGAGGTTTAATTTCATAAAGGAATAAGGTTTATTAGTGGATTTGTGTCAAAGTCTCGTTGCAAAAGTAGAGGAAATACGCATTCACTATTTTCGATTTTAAAACACACTCTGTCAACATTGACCCCTTTCCTTGGTTTGAAAAAGGCTTTTTGTATTTTTGTACCAAAACGCGATTAAAAATGAAAATCCACTCGATCCTCTTGTCCTGCCTGTTGACAGCCAGCGCAATAAACGTCTCCGCGCAGACGGCCCGTCTCTATACGCCGGAGAACGGGCTGCCGAACACCCAGGTCAATCAGGTCTGCCAGGACCGGAGCGGCGTCATCTGGATCTGCACCGAAGGCGGCCTGGTCCGCTTCGACGGAATGGCCTTCGAGACCTTCCGCCACGACCGGGAGAATCCCAACGCCATCACCAGCGATTCCGTCAACGACCTGCTGGAAGACAGCACCGGCGCGCGCTGGGTCGCCACGGCCCGCGGACTGGATCTTTTCGACGCAGACTACAACACCTTCCGCCGCTTCGACCTGCAGGACGCCCGCCGGCCGGAATCCAACCAATATATAAGCCGCATCCTGGAGGTCCCAGGCCGCACCGCCGGCAGCCGGATATTCGTAGGCACGGGCGGCAACGGAATCTTCGTCATCGACACGGGCACCCGGGAACTGCTGAACGAGAAACGGGAGCGGCTTCTCGAAAGCCTGCCGACCGAATACATCCACGACCTGTTCCTGGATGCGGACCGGCACCTGTGGGTGATCCCGGAAGGAGCGGAGCCGCTGGCCATTCTCGACGCGGACACGCTGGAGCCGGACGAGGGCATCTCGGTCGAACCGGCGCTGGCTGCGCGGGGCGGACGCCTGCGCATTTCGGCCCTGGCCGAAGACCCCGTAAGCCACAACCTCCTGATCGGCAGCGCTTCCGACGGCCTGCTCGTGTATGAAAGCGCCTCGCGGACCCTGCGGAAGGCGCGCGGCCGGGGAGCAGGCGCCGTGTCTGCGGCGGCCATCCTTTTCGACCCGCAGAGCGGGACGGCCGATGCGCGCAGTTTCCTGCTGGGCGACGAGAACGGCGGCCTGCTCCGCTTCGACATCCGCACGGAGACGGTCTCCGCCGGATCCCTGCCCGCCATCCGGCAGGACGTCAGCGGCTGGAAGGTCAACTCGTTCATGACCGACAACCAGGGCAACGTCTGGATGGGCCTCTACCAGACCGGCGTGGCCGTGGCGCCGACCTCCATGTTCGGATTCGGCTACGTGGGCTTCAGCAGCCGGAACCTTCCCGGCGAGAACAGCGCCTGCGTCATGTCGCTCTACGATGACGGCTCCCGTCTCTGGGCCGGTACGGACGGCGCCGGACTGTTCTGCCGCGAGGGTGAGAACGTCCGCAACTACACGCGGGACAATTCCGGCCTGGACAACAACGCCGTCATGGCCGTGACGGGCGACAGGCACGGCACCATCTGGATCGGGACCTACCTCGGCGGCCTCTTTTATATGGATGCCGGCTCGGGCATACGGCCTTTCCCCGACGCCGCGGGCATCGGGGTGGAACGCATCCGCTCGCTGGCCTGCGACCCGGAGCGGGACCTGGTCTATGTGGGCACCTACGGGGCGGGGCTCGCCATCGTCGATGCGGCTTCCCGCAAGGTCATCGGCAACGTGGTGAACGAAGACAGCCGCTGGATCAGCGCCCTGCATGTGGACAGCCGCGGACTGCTCTGGGTCGGCACCTACAACGGCCCCAAGCGCTACGACCCCGCATCGCGGCAGCTGGTGTCGTTCAGCATCCTGCCCGACGGCGACCCGCTGCGTATCTACGCCATCTGCAGCGAACCGGACGGCACGCTCTGGTTCGGGACCGGCGAAGGCGTCTTCCGGGTCGATGCCGGCGGCGCGGTCAGGCAGTTTACCGAGCGGGAAGGATTGGCCGGCAACGTGGTCCGGGACATCCTCCGCGCTCCGGACGGGGACATCTGGATCTCGACGGCCAGCGGCCTGTCACGCCTGCGGCCCGGGAGCGGCCGGATCACCAGCTACCATGCCGCCGACGGCCTCCAGGGCAATGAATTCCGCTCCGGTGCGGCGTGCGTGTCCCCTTCCGGGAGACTCTGGTTCGGCGGCACGTCCGGCGCTTCTTCCATCTCGCCCGCCCTGATGGACGGCAGCGCGCACAAGGTGCCCCAGGTCTCGCTCTCGCGCCTGACGCTGCTGGACCGGGAGATCAGCTACGACCCGGCCCTGAACGGCAACAATCTGATTGACAAGCACATTTCGCGCGCCACCCGCATCTCCCTGCCGACGCAGTCCGACCTGTTCTCGCTGGAATTCTCCGTGCCCGAATACACCAATCCGCAGCGCATCGTCTATGCCTACCGCCTGCGGGGCTACGACGACGGCTGGAAAACCGCGCCCGCGCGCCTGCGCATGGCTACCTATACCAACGTCCCGCCCGGGCGCTACGACTTCGAGGTCCGCGCCTATTTCGAAGGGGCGCCCGAAGACTACACGGAGCGGAGCGTGGAACTGCGCGTGGCCGCACCGTGGTTCCGGACGGGCGGCGCCTATGTCTTCTATCTTATCCTGCTCTCCGCCCTGGCCATGCTGCTCGTCAATACGGTGAAGCGCCGGCGCAAACGGGCCCAGGAACAGGAAGAAGCCGAACTGAAGGAACTCCGGCTGGGACTGTTCACCAACCTCACCCACGAGATCCGCACGCCGCTCAACCTCGTGATGGGCCCGCTGGGCTCGCTGCGGGAGGCCGAACAGGACCCCGCCCGCAAGGACACCTACAACCTGATGTACCGCAACTGCCTGCGTATCAACCGCATCGTCAACCAGGTCATGGACCTTCGCAAGATCGACGCAGGGCAGATGCCGATGCATTTCCGGCAGACGGACCTCATTTATTTCATCAAGGACATCATGCAGTCCTTCGCGAACCTGGCCCGGACCCGGCGGATCGACTTCCGCCTGGAGTCGGCCAGGGAAGAGGAGATCGTGTGGATCGACCAGGGCAATTTCGACAAGATCATCTACAACATCCTGTCCAACGCGTTCAAACACACGCCGGAAGACGGACGCATCCTGGTCAGCGTGTCTGCCCCGAAAGACAACGGAGGCACGCTGCGCGCCGACATACGGCAGTACTTGCAGGTACGCATTTTCAACTCGGGCAGCCGGGTCGACGAGGCCGACATGACCCGCATCTTCGACCGCTTCGTGCAGGTGAACCCGCATGACGCCCTGTCGGGATCGGGCGTCGGGCTCAACCTGTCCAAGATGCTGGTGGACCTGCACCACGGACAGATCAGCGTGGACAACGAGGTGGACGGCGTGGCGTTCGACGTGCTCCTCCCCGTCGGCAAGGAACACCTGACGGAAACGGAGCTCTCCGAGACTTCCCGTCATAAAGACCTGTATGTCAAGCAACAGAAGGACAGCCACGAAGACCTGACCTATGCCGCGGAAGCCGGAAACGCGGGGCGCGCGGTCAAGGTCAGGAAGAACCTGGTCGTGGTCGAGGACGACGACGACACCCGGGAGTACCTGAAATCGCTGCTGCGCGGGCGCTACAACGTGACGGCCTGCGCCGACGCCAAGGAGGCCTGGCCAGTCGTGGAGGCGCAGGTGCCGGACGCCGTGGTCACGGACCTGGTGATGCCGGGCATGAGCGGCAGCGAATTCTGCCGGCAGATCCGCCAGCATCCCGACACCCGGCACGTCCCGGTGATCATCCTGACGGGAGAAAACAGCGAGCACGAGGAGCAGGTGGCCACCGAGAGCGGCGCCGACAAGTTCCTCTCCAAGCCCATTTCGGTCGAGCTGCTGATGAGCAGCATCTCCCAGGTGATTTCGGCCCGGGAGGCCGTCAAGGACAAATACGGCATCGCGCTGGACTACGATTATTCGGGCATCAAGATCGGCTCCGCCGACGAGCGGCTGCTCCACCGCATCGTGGAGAGCATCAGCGCCCACCTGGACGATCCCGCCTTCGACGTGGCGGTGCTCTGCGCGGACGTCGGCATCAGCCGGGTGCACCTCAACCGCAAGCTCAAGGCCTTCGGCAAGGATTCGCCGGGCGCGCTGATCAAGAGTTTCCGCATGAAACAGGCGGCGCACCTGCTCGCCGACAGCCAGGCCAACGTGTCGGAAGTGGCCTACCGGGTGGGCTTCTCCTCGCACTCCTATTTCTCCAGCTCGTTCAAGGACTATTTCGGCATGACGCCCCGCGAATTCGTGGCGCGGTTCCAGGAGAATCCGGAAGATGAGGTGTTGAAAAAAATGCTCGAATAGCGGGCCGATTCCGACAATGGTACATTTTCGACAAGGATTGGTTCCAAAATAGTACATCCGCCCTGTCAAAATTGTTACTTTTGCCGCAGACGTACTGCAAAACACCTTTCCTATGGACGCAAAGTCGAGATTCTTCCTCTGCCTGGCAGCGGCGCTGCTGCTCTCCCTCCCGTCCGGAGCCAAGGACTTTCCGGGCATCACCGAAGCAAGGACGGCGCCGGGACGCTTTCCCCTGATCGAGCGCGGCATCCCCGCCGCCGTGGTCACGGACCCGTCCGACGCCAAGGGCATCCAGATCGCCGCGGCAACCCTGCGGGACGATTTCGCCCGCGTATGCGGCACCCAGGCCCCTGCGCAGGGGCGGCGGGCCATCCTGGCCGGAAGCATGGACAGCCCCATGATCCGGGAGCTCGCCGCACAGGGACGGATCGACCCGGCTCCCCTGAAAGGGCAGTACGAGAGTTATTTCATTTCCACCCTGGGCCGGACGGTGCCGGGCTACGACGAGGTATTGGTCATCGTGGGAGCGGACATGCGCGGCACCATCTACGGCCTGTATGAGATCTCCGAGCAGATCGGCGTCTCCCCCTGGTACGACTGGGCGGACGTGCCCGTGCGGAAGCAGACGGAGCTCTCGCTCGCGGCAGGCACCTACACCGCGCCGCAGCCCGCCGTCCGCTACCGGGGCATTTTCCTCAACGACGAGGCGCCCTGCCTGACTTCCTGGGTCAAGAACACCTACGGGACCTCCTACGGCGACCACCGTTTCTATGCGCGCGTATTCGAGCTGCTGCTGCGCCTGCGCGCCAATTTCATGTGGCCGGCCATGTGGGACTGGGCCTTCTACGCCGATGATCCGGACAACAGCCGCACGGCCGCCGAGATGGGCATCATCATGGGGACCTCGCACCACGAACCGATGGCGCGCAACCACCAGGAATGGGCCCGCCGGCGCGGCGCGGACGGTCCGTGGGACTACACGGCCAACCGCAAGGTCCTGGACAAATTCTTCACGGAAGGCGTCCAGCGCGCCCGCGACACCGAAGACCTGATCACCATCGGCATGCGGGGCGACGGCGACGCGGCGCTCGGCAAGGAGGGGCAGGAGGCGCAGTACATCGACCTGCTGGAAGGCATCATCAAGCGCCAGCGCCAGATCATCCGCAAGGTCACGGGGAAGCCCGCCGAGCAGCGCCCGCAGGTCTGGGCGCTCTACAAGGAAGTCCAGCAGTACTACGACCTGGGCCTGCGCGTGCCCGACGACGTGACCATCCTGCTGAGCGACGACAACTGGGGCGACGTGCGCAAGCTGCCCACCGCCGCGGAACGCTCGCGCAAGGGCGGCTGGGGCATCTACTACCATGTGGATTACGTGGGCGCCCCGCGCAACTCCAAGTGGCTCAACGTCACGCCGATCCAGAACATGTGGGAGCAGCTGCAGCTGACGTACGCCTACGGCGTGGACCGGCTCTGGGTGCTCAATGTCGGCGACCTCAAGCCGATGGAATATCCGATCGACCTCTTCCTCGCCATGGCCCGCCGTCCGGAGGCATTCACGGCAGAGAACCTGCCGGATCACACGCGCGCCTTCTGCGCGGCAGCATTCGGCGAGGACCAGGCCGGCGAAGCGGCCCGCATTCTCGATCTGTATTGCAAGTACAGCGGCCGCACCACGGCCGAAATGATGGACCGGACGACCTACGACCTCGCTTCCGGGGAGTTCCGCCGCGTGCGCGACGATTTCGCCCGCCTGGAAGCCGAGGCGCTGCGGCAGTTCATTTCCCTCCCCGGGGAGGCGCAGGACGCCTACCGGCAGCTGATCCTCTTCCCGGTGCAGGCCCTGTCCAACCTCTATGAGATGTACTACGCGCAGGCGATGAACCACGACCGCTACGCCAAGGGCGACCCGGACGCGGACCGCTGGGCGGACGAGGTGGAGCGCTGCTTCGCGCGCGACGCCTTCCTGATGGAGCAGTACAACAAGGAGATGTCCGGCGGCAAGTGGGACGGGATGATGACGCAGAAGCACATCGGCTATTTCTCCTGGAACGACAATTTCCCCGCCGACCGCCTGCCGGAGGTCAAGCGCCTCGGTGCCGTGGCGCCCGGCGGCTTCTCCTTCGCGGCGGACCCGCGCGGCTATACCGCCATCGAGGCGGAGCACTGGGCCGGCGCGCAGGAGGCGGACGGGACGCGCTGGACGGTCATCCCCGGCATGGGACGCACGCGCAGCGGCGTGGCGCTGATGCCCTACACGGCAGCCGCCGAAGGAGCGGCGCTCCGCTACCGGGTACAGCTGCCCGCGGACGTCGAGCGCGTCCGGGTGCACGTGGTCACCAAATCCACCCTCGCCTTCAACAACAGCGGCCACCGCTACGAGGTGTCGCTCGGCGGCGCATCGCAGGTGCAGCATTTCAACGCCCGGCTCAACGAGGACCCGCAGAACATCTACTCCGTGTATTATCCCACCGTCGCCCGCCGCGTCGTGGAAGCCGTCTCAGAGCTGCCCGCGCAGGCCGGCTGGACGGAGCTGGTGCTGCGCCCGCTGGATCCCGGCATCGTCTTTGAAAAAATCGTGGTGGACTACGGCGGCTACACGCCCCAGTTCCTGTTCGGGGAGGAATCCCCCGCCGTGCGTGCGGCCGCTGAATGATTCTTGCCATCTTTTGAACCAATCCCGGCAGAAAGCGGCGGCGAATCGCAGTATTTTTGTTAGACTTGGACAATAACAGATAAAACCATAACCTATGGCGAACAACGCAACAGAAGCCAAAGGCTTCTACAAACTGAGCTGGATGCAGCGCATCGGATTCGGCGCCGGCGACATGGCGCAGAACCTCATCTACCAGACCATCAGCATCTGGCTGCTTTTCTTCTACACCAACGTCTATGGCCTCAACCCGGCCGCCGCCGCCACGATGTTCCTGGTCGTCCGCCTCGTGGACGTGCTCTGGGATCCCGTGGTGGGCACCATCGTGGACAAGGGCAATCCCAAGTGGGGCAAATACCGCTCCTGGCTCGTCCTCGGCGGCATTCCGCTGGTCGGACTCGCCATCCTGTGCTTCTGGAACGGCTTCAGCGGCTCGCTCCTCTACGCCTACATCACCTACGTGGGCATGTCGATGTGCTACACCCTGGTCAATGTCCCCTACGGCGCGCTGAACGCTTCGCTGACCCGCGACACGGAAGAAATCACGATCCTGACCTCCACCCGCATGTTCATGGCCAACCTCGGCGCCCTGTGCGTCAAGTCCCTGCCCATCATCATCGCCATCTTCGCCCCGAAGGTGAACGGCGTGGCCGTCTATAACACGCCCGACGCCGCCGGCGCCTGGTTCATCACGATGACCATCTTCGCGCTCGCGGGCCTCGCGCTGCTCATCTTCTGCTTCTCGCAGTGCAAGGAAAAGGTCGTCATGGACCAGAAGGAGGCCGCCAACGTGAAGGTGAGCGACCTGTGGATGGAGTTCGTGCGCAACAAGCCGCTCCGCGTGCTGGCCTTCTTCTTCATCACCGCCTTCGCGATGATGAGCGTGAGCAACGCCGCCGACTCCTATTTCATGACCTACAACGTGGGCGCCACCCCGCTGCTGACCACGCTCTTCATGTGGCTCGGCACCATCCCGGCCTTCATCTTCATGCCGCTCGTGCCCGCCATCAAGCGCAAGATCGGCAAGAAGGGCATGTTCTTCCTCTTCCTGGGCGTGGCGATCGTCGGCATGGCGATGATGTACACCTTCGTGTCCATCCCCGCCACCAAGAGCAACTTCGTGCTGCTGTGCATCGCCCAGTTCGTCAAGAGCACCGGCATCATCACGGCCACCGGCTACATGTGGGCCCTCGTCCCGGAGGTCATCGCCTTCGGCGAATACACTTCCGGCAAGCGCATCGCGGGCATCGTCAACGCCCTGACCGGCATCTTCTTCAAGGCCGGCATGGCGCTCGGCGGCGTGGTCCCGGGGCTCGTGCTCGCCTGGGTCGGCTTCAAGGCCGACGCCGCCCAGCAGACCCCGCTCGCCGAGCAGGGCATCCTCTGGCTCGTGTGCGTGATCCCGGCCATCCTGCTGCTGCTCGCCATCTTCATCATCAGCAAGTATGAGCTCAGCGACGAGAAGATGGACGAGATCAACCACGCCATCGAGGCGCGCCACCTCGCAGAATAACCCTCCAACCACATAACCATGGCAAAGAAAGTTCAGAAACGCTATCTCCTCCCTGCCGACTACATGGCCGACCCGTCCGTGCACGTGTTTGACGGCAAGATCTACATCTATCCTTCCCATGACTGGGAGTCCGCCGCGCCGGACGACGACTTCGGCAGCGAATACGACATGAAGGACTACCACGTCCTCACCATCGAGGGCGACGACCCGATGACCTCCCCCGTCGTGGACCACGGCGTCGCGCTGGACATCAAGGATGTCCCGTGGGCGCGCCGCCAGCTCTGGGACAACGAGGTGGTGAAGGGCCGCGACGGCAAGTACTACATGTACTTCCCGGCCAAGGACAAGACCGACATCTTCCGGGCGGGCGTCGCCGTGAGCGACTCCCCCACCGGCCCGTTCAAGGCGATGCCGGACCCCATCCGCGGCAGCTATTCCATCGACTACGCCATCCTGCACGACGATGACGACGAGTACTACATGTACTTCGGCGGCATCTGGGGCGGACAGCTCCAGCGCTACGAGGACAACCTCGCCAAGGACTGCGGCACCTCCTACCCGGCCGACGGCCAGCCCGCCATCCCGGCCCGCGTGGTGAAGCTCTCCAAGGACATGCTCCAGTTCGGCGAGGACCCGAAGCCGGTCGTCCTCCTGGACGAGGACGGCACGCCGATCAAGGTCGAGGACAACGAGCGCCGCTTCTTCGAGGCCAGCTGGATGCACAAATACAACGGCAAGTACTACTTCAGCTACTCCACCGGCGACACGCACAAACTCTGCTACGCCATCGGAGACAACCCGTACGGCCCGTTCACATACAAAGGCGTCATCCTGACCCCGGTCTGCGGCTGGACCACCCACCACTCCATCGTGGAATTCGGCGGCAAATGGTGGCTCTTCCACCACGACAGCGTCCCTTCCAAGGGCATCAACCGCCTCCGCAGCCTCAAGGTCTGCGAACTGACCTACCGCCCCGACGGCACCATCGAGACCATCGAGGGACTCGATGACTAAACAATAAACTGTACTGAAACCGAACCGGGGCCCGCGCGATGCGGGCCCCGGTTGCATTTTGTCCGGCCGTAAGGCAGAGAGGCTACATCATCGCGATGAGCTCGTCGTTGCTGTAGGCGTCGGCGCCGTAGCAGGTCTTCAGGTAGGCCAGGCCGCCCTGGTAGTCCTCTTCCGTGAAGGAATTGGTCGCTTCCTTGGCGACGACCACGTCGTAGCCGAGGCAGTAGGCGTCGGCGGAGGTGTGGCGGCAGCACATGTGCGTGTGGAGGCCGGTGATGATGACGGTCTTGACGCCGAGCTCCTTCAGCAGGATGTCCAGGTCGGTCTGGAAGAATCCGCTGTAGCGGCGCTTGGGCACCACGTAATCGCAGGCCTGCGGGGTGAGCTCCGGCACGACCTCGGCACCGGGCGTGCCCTTGATGGCATGGTCGCCCCAGATCTGCAGTTCGCGGTCGATGCCCGGGAGGTGGCAGTCGTTGCAATAGACGACGGGAACGCCCTTTTCGCGGGCGGCAGCCAGCAGGCGGGCGGTAGCGGGGAGGATGGCCACGGCGCGGTCGCAGCCGATGGAGCCGGTCACGAAGTCGTTGAGCATGTCAACGACCAGGATGGCGGGATGATTCAACTTTTCCATTATGCGAGTGTGTTTTGTTGGTTTCCAACTTCCAAATATACGGATTATTTCGTTATTTCCGCCGGTCGATCACTTTCCAGAGCCAGTACATCAGCGCGCCCCAGGCGAGGAAGAGCACCACATAGACCCAGTAGGGCAGCTGCGCCTGGTAGCTGTCCCAGTTGAGCCGGTGCTCGTAGTCCGGAATGTCGGCATAGTAGTAGGCGCCGGCGCCGAAGTCGAGTTCCGGGTTGAGTCCGATCCGGTGGACCATGATATAGACGGCAGCAGCCAGGATGGCGCCTCCCACCAAGAGGAGGGCGATCCCGGCTGCCTTCGGTCTTTTACCCATTTCCGCTTAGGAGAGGTGCGGGATCGGGAAGAGTACGCCGCTGAGCAGCAGCCACACGGCGAAGAAGGTCAGGGCGATGTTGAAGGTCTGCCCCACCAGGTAGAGCCAGAGCGGCTTGCCGCCCTGCATCTGCTTCACCAGATCCTTGAAGTTGGTGTCCAGGCCGATGCTGACGAAGGCCAGCACGAAAGCCCAGTTCTTATACTGGTCGAGCACGCCGTTGATGGCCTTGACCTGGTCGGCGCCGGCGAGCGGCTGGATGACGAAGGAGGCCACGAGCGAGGCCACGAAGAAGCCGATGATGAATTTCGGGAAACGGGTCCAGATCTCGCCGGCGCCCACCTTCTGGCCGTCTTTCTTGTTTACGCTCGTCGCGAAGAAGAGCGCCACGAAGAAGGCGATGAAGCCGATGAGGATGTTCTGGATCATCTTGACGAGCACGGCGGCCTGTTCGGCCTCGCCGCCCAGCACGCTGCCGGCCACGGCCACGGCGCCGGTGCTGTCCACCGTGCCGCCGATGAGCGCGCCGCCCATGATCGGGGACATCCCCGTCCAGCGGATGATGATGGGCTCGAGGGCCATCATCAGGACCGTGAAGATGATGGAGATGGAGATGGTCATCGTGAGGTCATCCTTCTTGCAGCTGGAGGCCGCGCCCGTGGCGATGGCGGCGGAGGTGCCGCACACGCTCGTGGCGGAAGCCATCGTGATGACGAGCGGCTTGTTGTCCATCTTGAGCACGCGCGTGCCGAACCACCACATGAACAGGATCACGATCGGGGTCACGATCCAGGCGATGCCCAGGCCGTAGAGGCCGAACTTCGCGATGTTGGAGAAGAGCACGGAGAAACCCATGATCACCAGGCCGGTCTTGATATAGAATTCGGTCCGGACGGCAGGCCTGAGCCATTTCGGCGTGCCGACCGTGTTGGACACCAGCATGCCCACGATGAGTGCCCAGAAGGCCCACTCGAGATAGCGGTTGAGCGTGAACTCGGCGCTGATCAGGCGCACAATCACGGACAGGGCGAAGACGACCAGGAAAGCCGGGACGAACTTCTTGACCTTTTCGCCGGTCAGCGCGGCTCCGACGGTGAAGAGCACGCCGAGCACGAGCACCGTGCGGAGCATCTTGCCCCAGAAGGCGCCGGAGGCGAGCTGCTGTCCCAGCGGGATGACCTTGGCCATCTGGGCGTCGGTGAGCGACTCGCCCCAGGTCCAGGTCTTGAACGTCAATGCGGAGAAATCGAAGGCCTTGGTCAGCACGGCCACCATGCCGATGGCGATCACGATGAAACCGATCCAGACGGCGAGCCAGTCCTCGGTCTTCCAGAGCTTGGAGATATTCTTATTAGCCATTTCTAACAGGTTTTGGTACAAATCCAGCCTGCAAATATAAGGATTATTTCTAACTTTGTCTTGACAAACATGTTGCACCTATGGAGAAAACCTGGAGATGGTTCGGTCCCGCCGACAAAGTGACCTTGGAGATGATGCGCCAGATCGGCGTGGAAGGGGTGGTGACCGCCCTGCATCAATATGCCCCCGGACAACTGTGGCCCGAGGAGGAGATCCGCGCGACGCAGCGGCGCATCGAAGCCGCCGGGATGCGCTGGTCCGTGGTGGAGAGCCTGCCCGTCAGCGAGCAGATCAAGTACGCCGGACCGGAGCGGGACGCGCTGATCGACACGTACATACAGAGTCTGGAGAACCTCGGCCGCTGCGGCATCCATACCGTCTGCTACAACTTCATGCCCGTGATCGACTGGGTGCGCACCGACCTGGAGCGCCCGATGCCGGACGGCACGCTGTCGCTGTATTTCGACTACGTCCGCTTCGCCTGGTTCGACATCAAGATCCTCGCGCGCGAAGGCGCGGAAAAGGACTTTCCGCCGGAGGTGGTCGAAAAGGTGGAGGCGCTGGACCGCTCGGCGACGCCGGCCGACCGCGCGCAGATCATCGACACGATCATCACCAAGACGCAGGGCTTCATCAACGGCCCGCTGGGCGGGGGCGGCTCCCCCGTGGAGAAATTCCGCGCCCTGATGACGCCGTACAAGGGCATGACCAAGGCGCAGCTGCGCGAGAACCTGCGCTATTTCCTGGACGCCGTGATGCCGGTCTGCCGGCAATGGGACCTCCGCATGTGCATCCATCCCGACGATCCGCCCATGCCGGTCTTCGGCATGCCCCGCCTGTGCTGCAGCGCAGAGGACATCCGCTGGATCCTGGGTGCGGTAGATGACTTCCACAACGGACTCACCTTCTGCGCCGGCTCCCTCTCCTCGGGGGCGCACAACGACGTGGTAGCCATGGCACGCGAGTTCGCCCCGCGCACGCATTTCGTGCACCTGCGCTCCTGCGACGTGCTGCCGGGCGGCGACTTCGTCGAAGCGCCGCACACCGCCGGACGGGCGGACCTGGTGGAGCTGGTGCGCATCTTCGAGCGCGAAGGACGGGACCTGCCCATGCGCGTCGATCACGGCAAGACGATGCTCGGTGACGAGCGTCTCGGCTACAACCCCGGCTACTCCTTCCACGGCCGCATGCTGGCCCTGGGGCAGGTGGAGGGCATGATGGCCGCGGTCCGCAGCGAACAAAAAGCCTAACGGAAATACTGTCCGAGCCAGGCCTGGTCGATGACGGCGAGGCCCTGTACGGAGGCCCGGATCCGGGGATTGCGCCGCAGGATGCCGGCGCAATCTTCATATACATTGAACCCCACGGCGACGAGCTCCATCTGCCCCTTCTCCGGATAGGTGAAGGTCATCTCGCCGTCGGCGCCGTCCGTGCCCACGAACTTGAGCGGGACGTCTTTCTTCAGTTCCTGGCAGGTCACGAACTTGCACAGTTCGAGCGTGAGATCGTCCAGGCCGGCGTCGAAAATCTTGATCTTCTCGACGAGCTCGCCCACGCTGCGCACCTGGCGGCCGACGTAGCCCTCGGGCACGCCGTCTGCCTTGAGCGGCGTCTCCGAGAGGACCAGCATCAGATGCTCGGACGGGTCGTGGTACAGGAAGGGAAAGGTCAGCAGATTGGCGGTGCCGCAATGGGGGCAGGTCCACGTGAACAGCTCCCCGCTGCGCACCTTTTCTTTCAACTCCGGAGACGCGACGGCATTGACGCTCTGGGGCAGGTCCAGGCGGTGCTCCGCGCCGCAACGGCTACAGTGGGGACGGTATTCCATGAATTAAAATAATTTTCAAATCGGAAATTGTTTCCCGTGGAACAATTTGCAACTTACTTATTATAAGTTATTTAGACGTTGAAAAGGAAGTGCATGATGTCGCCGTCCTGGACGACGTACTCCTTGCCTTCGATCCCCATCTTGCCGGCGGCGCGCACGGCGGCTTCCGTCTTGTACTGCACGAAATCGTCGTACTTGATCACCTCGGCGCGGATGAAGCCCTTCTCGAAATCGGAGTGGATGACGCCCGCGGCCTTGGGCGCCTTGTCGCCCTTGTGGATCGTCCAGGCGCGGCATTCGTCGGCACCGGCCGTAAAGAAGGTCTGCAGGCCGAGCAGATGGTAGGCGCCCTGGATGAGGCGGACCACGCCGGACTCGTGCAGGCCCATCTCCTCGAGGAACATCTGGCGGTCCTCATAGGAGTCCATCTCGGCAATCTCGGCTTCGGTGCGGGCGGAGATCACCAGGATCTCGGCGTGCTCGTCCTTGACCGCTTCCCGGACGGCCTCCACGTAGGCGTTGCCGCTCACGGCGGAGGCGTCATCGACATTGCAGACGTACATCACCGGCTTGTTGGTCAGCAGGAAAAGGTCGTGCGCCAGGACCGCTTCTTCGTCGTTGAGCAGGGCGACGCTCCGGCAGGATTTTCCCTGCTCGAGGGCTTCCTTATAGCGCAGGAGCAGCGCCAGCAGCTTTTTCGCTTCTTTGTCTCCTCCGGTCGTGGCCTGCTTCTGGACCTTGGCGATGCGGGCGTTCACCGTCTCCAGGTCCTTGATCTGGAGCTCCAGATCGACGACCTCCTTGTCGCGCACCGGATCCACGGAGCCGTCGACGTGGACGACGTTGCCGTCGTCGAAGCAGCGGAGCACGTGCAGGATGGCGTCGCACTCGCGGATGTTGGCGAGGAACTGGTTGCCGAGCCCTTCACCGCGGCTGGCGCCCCGCACCAGGCCGGCGATATCCACGATATCGACCGTGGCCGGGATCGTGCGCTGGGGCTTGCAGATATCGGACAGCACCTCCAGGCGCTTGTCGGGGACATTGGTGGAGCCGAGGTTCGGCTCGATGGTGCAGAACGGGAAATTGGCGCTCTGGGCGCCTCCTACGCTGACGCAGTTGAAGAGGGTGGATTTGCCGACGTTCGGGAGGCCGACGATTCCGCATTTCAGGGACATATTCTTTCTGTTTTGGTGGTGCAAATGTACGCAAAAATCGCCATATTCGCGGTATGAAACGGACTATGATTATACTCACCCTCCTGCTCGGATGCTCTGTCCGGGCTTTTTCCCAGGCGGAACCCGGATTTCCGACGGATTCTTTGCTGGTGGTCTTCTGGAATGTGGAGAATTTCTTCGACTACCGCTCGGACAGCAAGCCGCAGTACTGGACCAAAGGGCGCTTCCATGCCAAATGCGACGCCGTGGCGAAGACCCTGCTGCGCATCGCCGACCGCTACGGACGGCTGCCCGACGCCGTCGGCTTCGCGGAGGTGGAGAACGCTTTCGTTCTCAGGCAGTTGGTGAACACGACGGCGCTGCGCAAACTGGACTACCGCATCGTGCACTACGACTCCCCCGACCACCGCGGCATCGACTGCGCGCTGCTCTGCCGCCGGAGTACGCTCCCGCTGCGCGCGAGCGCGCCGAAACACGTCCCGGACAGCGCCGGCGGCATCCTCGCGACCCGGGACATCCTGCTCGCCGAGTTCGACAGCCTGGCCATCCTGGTGAACCACCATCCCTCGCAGCTGGGCGGCAAGTCCGACCGGCGCGAGCTGGCCCGGTCGCGGCTGCGGGCGCTGACGGACTCGCTGCGGGCGGCCGGGCAGCGGCGCGTGCTGGCGGTGGGGGATTTCAATGAGGATGTGTGGCATACAGGCGGAGGGACGCTGAAGTACAACGGCCGCTGGGAGAAGATTGACGGAATGTTTGCCGAAGGCTTCTCCGGGGTGCGGGAGGTGATCTTCGCCGACCCCGTGCTGCTGGAGCCGGATGCGGCCTTCGGCGGGCAGAAACCGCGCCGCACCTTCGTCGGCCCCCGCTACCGGGGCGGGGTCAGCGACCACCTGCCTGTTGTCATTGTCGTTTATTTTTGATACATTTGTGATTGCGACAATTTTTAACACCACATAAACATGGACATGCAGACCAAGATTCACGAGAAATTCCTCGCTACCTACGGCGAAGGCGGCACCCTCTACGCTGCTGCGGGCCGTATCAACCTCATCGGAGAACACACCGATTACAACGGCGGTTACGTCTTCCCCGGCGCCATCGACAAAGGCATCGTCGCGGAGATCAAGCCCAACGGCACCGACCGCGTCCACCTGCACTCGATGGACTACGACGCCACCACCTCCTTCGGCCTGAACGAAGAAGACAAGCCCGAAGAGGCCTGGGCGCGCTACGTCTTCGGCGTCTGCCGCGAGACCATCAAGCGCGGCGGCAAGGTCGAGGGCTTCGACGCCGTCTTCGCAGGCGATGTGCCCCTCGGCGCGGGACTCTCCTCCTCCGCGGCCCTCGAGAGCTGCTTCGCCTTCGCACTCAACGACCTCTTCCAGAACAACATCGACAAGTTCGAGCTCGCCAAGATCGGCCAGAGCACGGAGCACAACTACTGCGGGGTCAACTGCGGCATCATGGACCAGTTCGCCTCCTGCTTCGGCAAGGCCGGCAGCCTCATCCGCCTCAACTGCAAGACCCTGGAATACAAGTATTTCCCCTTCGACCCGAAGGGCTACAAGCTCGTCCTGGTCGATTCCTGCGTGAAGCATGAGCTGGCCTCCTCGGCCTACAACTTCCGCCGCCAGAGCTGCGAGCGCGCCGCCGCCGCCATCAAGAAGAACCACCCCGAGATCGACTTCCTGTCCGACTGCAAGCGCGTCTGGCTGGACGAGGTGCGCGACGAGATCTCCGGCGAGGACTTCATCCGCGCGGAGTATGTGATCGGCGAGGTGCAGCGCGTGCTGGACGTCTGCGACGCCCTGGAGCGCAAGGACTATGAGACCGTGGGCGAGATGATGTACCAGACCCACTTCGGCCTGAGCAAGCTCTATGAGGTGAGCTGCGAGGAGCTGGACTTCCTCAACAAGCTGGCCCGCCGGATCGGTGTGACCGGTTCCCGCGTGATGGGCGGCGGCTTCGGCGGCTGCACCATCAACCTGGTCAAGGACGAGCTCTACCTGCCGTTCGTCGCCGCCGCCAAGGCGGAGTTCACCCTCAAGTTCGGCCACGCCCCGAAGATCTACGACGTCGTCATCTCCGACGGCGCCCGGAAACTCTAGGCCCCCTTTCGGGACCGGATCCGAAACCGCTTGATGCTGCCGGTGTCCCTCCCTTGGGGACACCGGCAGCACTTTTCGTTTTGCAGATCAGAAATCGAACCAGAGACGGATGTGATACCCCTCGTCTCCCTTGTTCATCTTGACGGAGGCGGTGCCGCCGTCCGTGCCCTGGGAGTTGACGGCCGGGATGTCCAGCAGGAAGGAAATGTCCCCCGCAGGGAAGGCGGGCCAGGAGTTGCCCCGGCCTTCCTTGTCGCGCGGCTCTTCGGGCGTGAGCACGCGCAGGAACAGGCCGTCCGTCTCGCTATAGACGGTCACCGGACCCTCTTCCGTGAGCAGCGAAGCCCAGTAGAGGCCGGCGTGGTAGCCTTTGAATTCGGGATAGACCAGCGGCTCGTAGTATTCGCCGGTCACGGTATTGTTCTTCGCTTTCTCCCAGATACCCAGGTTCGTCCCCTTGAGGCGGTTCTTCCAGACGCGGTAGGGTCCCTGACCCAGGTAGCGCAGGCCGGTGAGCGTCTCTTCGGGGAAGTCGAACGAGAAGCCGAGGTTCGTCACGTCGCGGTCCAGGTAGCTTCCCTTGAACTGATTGTCCGTCCGGTAGTTGAGGATCAGCGCATCCAGGCCCAGCCGTCCGTCCGGCGTCATCTTCCAGAGGAGGGTGTCGGCGGCGCCGTCATATTTGAGGGCCAGCACGGCCGTGTCGCCCTGCATGCGCAGCCGTGCGTCGCGGAGCCGCATCTGCATCCCGACGGCCACGGGACCGTTGCGCAGCGGAAGCGTCCTGCCGTCGCGGCGCAGCTCGGTCAGCGTGCCGTCCGCGGGGCTGAAACGGGCGCTCACGCCGGCCGCGGAGAGCACATAGGATCCATCCGCGGCGGTAGCAAAGGACGCAGCACGCGGATTCCTGCGTGCAGGGGCGTAGGAGGCATAATATTCCGCCGTATTCCGGATAGGGAAGGTCCAGGTGCAGAGGGTGTCTCCGGACGCGCTGTAGGCCTCCAGTTCGAGCACGTCGCACTGCCGGAAGGCGCCGGGCAGGCCGAAATGCGCCCGGCCGGTCTCGCCGGGGCCGATGTCAGGCAGCGTCACGGCGCCGGAAGCGAGGCAGGAAGGTGCCTGTGCGGCATCCGGTGCGGGCAGGCGGAGGACTTTCCAGCCCATCCGGCTCTCCGTGAGCCGGGAGAACAGGAAAGCGTTCTCGACGAGGAAATCGCCCCGGAAGGCCTTGCCGACCACGAAGGGCTTCACCTGCACGGGCGACCAGACCTCGCGGACGGTGTAGAAACTCCCCTCCGGCTGCCGGTCGGCGCTGACGATGCCGTCCGGCGCGTTGGGGCCATAGGTGTCCCATTTGCCCGTATCCGAGCGCAGCAGGGCCTCATCGACGTAGGCCCACAGGAAGCCGCCGGCGAAGAGGGGGCTCCGCCGGAATTTGGCCCACAGGCCGTCCAGGCCGGCTCCCTGCCCGCGGTCGTAGAGGCCGTGGAGGAATTCCGTCATCATGAAGACCTTCTGTCCGCGCTCCTGGCGATAGACATTGTCCGAGGCCGTCGGGTAATGCCGGGTGTCCAGTCCGTCGAAATCGGCCCAGGGGTGGATCACGTGGCGTTTCTGGGGGTCATATTTCGTAAATTCCCGGTCGATGGAGGTGTTCCAGCCGCCTTCGTTGCCGTTGCTCCACAGGAAGATGCAGGGGTGGTTGACGTCGCGCTCGATCATTTCCGGCAGCAGCCGGGCTGCGACGGCGTCGCTGTAGGTGTTCTGCCAACCGGCCAGCTCGTCGATATACAGCAGTCCCAGCGAGTCGCAGAGCTCCAGGAAATACACGTCCGGCGGATAATGCGAGCGCACCGCGTTCATGTTCATCGCCTTGATCAGGCGGGCGTCCCGCAGGCTCGTCTCCCGGCTGACGGTCCGGCCGGTGCGGGACTCGAAGCAGTGGCGGTTGGTCCCCTTCACCAGGAGCTTGACGCCGTTGAGGTAGATGCCGTCCTGCGGACGGAATTCCACGGTCCGGAAACCGATGCGCTCCTCGGTCTGATGGAGCAGTTTCCCGTCCCGGTCGAGCAGGCGCAGACTCAGCCGGTAGCGGTTCGGATGCTCCGGATCCCAGGTCTTCACGCCGGGCCAGAAAGAGTCAAATGTCTGTTTTTCAATGTTGTCCAGCTGGAATTCCCGGGTGCCGGCGAGCTTCCCGGAGGGGATCTCCTCCAGGCTCAGCGACAACTTCTCGGCACCGGAGAGTCCGGCGAAGCAGATCTCCGTGCGCAGGTTTCCGTCGGCGCGCGCATCGACGGCCACCTGCCCGATCCGCCGCTCCGGGCGGGCCTCCAGATACACGGGCCGGTAGATGCCGCCGAAGAGCCACCAGTCGGCCCGGCGCTCCGCGGCGTTCACAGACGCGTCGGCCGACTGCTTGTGCACCGTCACTTCGAGCTGGTTTTTCCGGCCGTATTTCACCAGCCGGCTGATATCGTAGGAGAAGCGGTAGAAGCCGCCCTGGTGCACTTCCCCGGCGCTGACGCCGTTGATCTTGACCTCCGCGTCCGTCATCACGCCCTCGAAAACAATCTTCACCTGCCGGCCGCTCCAGGAACGGGGCACGTCGAAGCGGTGCCGGTAGATGCCGTATTCTTCGGTGAAATCGTGTTCGCGATAGTCCCGCCAAGCCTTCTCGGAGTCGCGGTCATAGATGTAGTAGCGGCCGTAGGTGTAGCCGCCGAAGCCCTGCTGCTCCCAGCAGGAAGGGACCTGGATTTTGCTCCATTTCCGGGCGTTCATGCCGTCCGAGCACCAGAAATCCCAGGTGACGGCGTCTTCCGGCCCCGTGCCGGAGAGGTAGCGGATTTCGGTCTGCTGGGCATTCGCCGCCCAGGCGGAAACAAGAAGAAGGAGGAGGCAGAGAAGGCGTTTCATATCGGGTCAGAAAAAAGGATTCTATACCCAAAACTACGAATTGTCGGGCGGAAAAGCAAAACAGCCGGGCGATGCCCGGCTGAATTGAACAAAAATGTATCTATCTTTGACAAAGACGCTACGCGGCGCAAAACGATTAGAAGAAGCGCTCGCGGTTGTCCTTGACGTTGTCGTATTCCTGCATCACGGACAGGATCAGCTGAGAGAGGTACTGGGCCTTCTGGGTGGCGAGGTTCTTGGCGTCCGCCTCGGTGTAGAAGGTACCGGTCTGCTTGTTGGCGACCTTGACGACATAGGTGCCCATCATGCCGTTCACCGGGCCGAAGATCTCGCCTTCCTTGGCGGAGGAGATCGCGCCGATCAGCGCGGGCTCCACGTTCGTCGAACCGAGCGATAAGGCGTCGCGGTGCTCCACGGACACACCCAGGCGCTCGCCCACTTCCTCGATCGTGGTGGCACCGGCGATCTTGTCGGCGACCTGCTGCTTGCTGGCGGCCTGCTGTTTGTCGGTGTAGAGACGCTCGTAGATCTGGGTGGCGACCTTCTGGACGGGGGCGTAACCCTCCTTGTTGGCCTCCTTGAGGGCGACCACGAAGAAGTAGTTGTTGTCGACGGTGATGATGTTGGAGGCCTTACCGACCTTGGCGTCAAAGGCCCAGCGGGTCACTTCCTTGGCGTTGTCGATGGCGCCGTAGTTGGCCGTGGCCT
>CAMHIP010000002.1 GCA_946185205.1 uncultured Bacteroidales bacterium
TGAGGTAGCTGATGCCCGGACGGCTGATGCGCATGTTGTAGGACAGGCCGATGTTCTGGGTCTGGCTGATGTTGAACTGGATGCTGGCCGTGGGCACGAGACTGCCGTACTGCGTACTGAAATCGTTGCCCTGGCCCGCTGCGTAGGTCACGTTCTGCCAGGTGTGCTCGTAGCGGACGCCGCCCATCAGGCTGACGGGACCGAGCGTGGTCTTGTACTCGGCGTAGAGCGCACCGATGCGGTTGGAGAACTTGTAGTCGAGGCTGCCCGCCGTGTTGAGGGCCCAGTCGGCGCCGTTCCACAGATAAAGCTGCTGGAAGGAGCTGTTGAGCCGGCTGATGAACTTGGCGCCGGTGCTCAGGGTGCCGGTGAGGCCGAGCGGCGTGGTGAAGTCGGCCTGGACCGTGTGGTCGTAGGAATTCTGCCGTCCGTCCGTCTTGCGGTCGGTGAGGTCGAGCCCGCCGAGGGCGGCGGTCTGGAAGGTGTTCTCGCTCACGGTCGCGGTCGGGGTGCCGGAGTACTGGTAGGAGAGGATGAAACTGCGCCCGGGCACGTCGCTCCAGAGGTGCTGGTAGTCGGCGCTGGCCGTGATGGCGTTGGAAGTCATGCTGGTGAGGGTGGTGCCGTCGTAGCTGAAGCCGGCGCCGTAGATGCCGCCGCTCATCGTGGTGGAATTCAGGCCGTCCATCGTGGTGCCGAAATGCATCAGGCCGGCGGTCACGGAGATGAGGTTCTGCGCGTCGATCTCATAGCTGGCGCTCAGGTTGCCCATGCCCATCGGCAGGGTCATGGCGGATTCGCTGTGGTTGACGGTCTTGCCGCCCAGGCCGCCGAGCAGTTCACGGGTGACGTCGGTGGTGGTGCCGGGCATCTTCATGTACATCCCGTTGCCGTTGAGGCTCCAGGTGAACTTGCCCTTCTGCTGGCTCAGGAACAGGCCGCCGCCCCCGCCGCGGGTGCTGCCCATCGCGCGGACCGTGCCGTAGAAGCCGTCCGCCATGCTCTGGCCGCCGGTGGCTTCGCGGTTGGTGACGAGGTTGAGCACGCCGCCGACGCCCTCGGCGTCATAGCGGACGCCCGGGTTCGTGATGACCTGGATGTCCTTGACGGAGCTCGCGGGCATCATCTTGAAGATCTGCGAAGGGTTGCCGGAGAACATCTGGCTGGGCTTGCCGTCAACGGTGACCTGGAAGCTGGAGGAGCCGTTGACGGTGATGTTGTCCTGTCCGTCCACCGTGACCATCGGGACCTTGCGCAGCATCTCCAGCACCGTGGCGGTCTTGGAGTCCACGTCATCGACCACGTTGTAGGTCATCCGGTCCACCTCCATCTTCACGAGGGGGCGCTGGGCGGTGACGGAAGCGCTTTTCAGGGACTGGACGTCGTCCTGGATCCAGATCTCTCCGAGACTGTAGTTCTCCTGTCCCTCCAGGGTGAACTGCACCCGGCGGTCGCGCCGGCCCACGCCGGAGAAGAGCAGCGTGTAGTCGCCGCTGCCGGGGAGGAGCTGGCAGAAATTGCCGTCCATGTCGGTGGTCGTGAAGGCGATGGGCTTCTCGGCGTCCGGCGCCTTGAAGAACTGTACGACGGCCGCCGGCTCGCCCTGGCGGGTCAGGGAGTCGAGCACGGAGCCGCAGACGACGGTCTGCTTCTGGGCGAAGAGGGCCGCGGCGGAGAGCGCGGCGAGGATCAGGGTTGTGAGGATTCGTTTCATATCGCGTGTGTTTTTGTTTCCGGGAGCAAAATTAAGGTAAGAACCCGGCGGCGTCAACGACATTTCGACGAACGCCCGTCCGTCTTCGACGAAAGCCGCTTTTTGCTTTTCCCGCCGGAAATGCGTAATTTTGTGGTTTACGCACGCGCGCATGAACGAACAGGAAGCCAAAATACGGATTGAGCAGCTCCGGGAGGACATCCGGGAGAACAGCCGGCGTTATTATGTGGACAACGCCCCGTCGATCTCGGACTACGAGTTCGACCAGCTGATGCATGAACTGGAGCGGCTGGAGGCGGAATTTCCCCAGTTTGACAGCCCCGACTCCCCCACCCACCGCGTGGGCTCCGACCTCGATGCCCCCATGGGGGCCAATGCCGAGAGCGGCGCCCGCCAGGGCTTCGTGCAGCGGCCGCACCGCTATCCGATGCTCTCGCTGAGCAACACCTATTCGGTCGGCGAGATCGAGGAGTTCGCCGCGCGGGCGGACAAATCCCTGGACGGCATTCCTTTCAGCTACAGCTGCGAGCTGAAGTTTGACGGCACCGCCATCTGCCTGACCTACCGGAACGGCCGCCTGGTGCAGGCCCTCACCCGCGGCGACGGCATCCAGGGCGACGACGTGACGGAGAACGTCCGCCGCATCGCCGGCATCCCGCAGCAGCTGAAGGGCGATTTCCCGCCCGAATTCGAGATCCGGGGCGAGATCCTGATGCCCTATGCCGCCTTCGACGCCCTCAACCGGGAGCGGGAGGCGCAGGAAGAGCCCCCTTTCGCCAATCCGCGCAACGCCGCCTCCGGCTCGCTCAAACTGGTCGATCCCGAAGAGGTCGCGCACCGCGGCCTGATCTGCACCCTGTACCACATCCCCGCCGAGTCGGTGACCTTCGACTCCCACAGCCAGGCGCTCGACGCCGCGGCGTCCTGGGGGCTTCCCGTCTCCGAAGACAGGCGCATCTGCCACGATATCAGCGAGATCAAGGCCTACATCGACCACTGGGACCAGGCCCGCAAGTTCCTCCCCTATGCCACGGACGGCATCGTGATCAAGATCAACGAGCTCGCCTGCCAGCGGGCGCTGGGCTACACGGCCAAGTCGCCCCGCTGGGCGGTCGCCTACAAGTTCAAGGCCGAGCAGGCCTGCACGGAGCTGCTCAGCATCGACTACCAGGTGGGCCGCACGGGCGCCGTGACCCCGGTCGCCAACCTCGCTCCGGTGCAGCTCAGCGGCACGCTCGTCAAGCGCGCCACCCTCAACAACGCCGACCAGATGGCCCTGCTGGACATCCGCGTGGGCGACTGGGTGTTTGTGGAGAAAGGCGGGGAGATCATCCCCAAGATCACGGGCATCGACCCGGCCCACCGGACGGAGGGGGCCGTCCCGCCCGTCTTCCCGGAAGTCTGCCCCGACTGCGGCACGCCGCTCGTCAAGGCGGAGGCCGAAGCCAAGTGGTTCTGTCCCAACCAGGACGGCTGCCCCATGCAGATCAAGGGCCGCCTGCTGCACTTCGTCAGCCGCAAGGCCATGGACATCCTGGCCGGGGAAATGACGGTCGAGCAGTTCTTCACCGCCGGCCTGGCCCGCACGCCGGCCGACCTCTACGATATCTCCAAATACCAGCTCCTCAGCCTCGAAGGCTGGCAGGAGCGCTCCGCACAGCGTTTCCTGGACAGCCTCGACGCCTCGAAGCAGGTTCCCTTCGAGCGGGTCCTCTTCGCCCTGGGCATCCGCTATGTCGGAGAGACCACGGCCAAGGGCGTCGCCCGCCATTTCGGCGGCATCGATGCACTCATCGCCGCCACCCGGGAGCAGCTGCTCGAAGTCGGCGACGTGGGCGACGTGATCGCCGGCAGCATTTTCGATTTCCTGCACGACCCGGTCCAGCTGGAGCAGATCGCGCGGCTGCGCGCCGCCGGGCTCCGTTTCGACGGCGCCGGCCAGGATGCGGCCGTGTCGGATGTCCTCGCGGGCAAGACCGTCGTGATCTCCGGCAATTTCAGCATCAGCCGCGAACGGATGAAGGACCTGATCGTCGCGCACGGCGGCAAAGCCGGCTCGTCCGTCAGCGGGGCCACCGCCTTCCTGCTGGCCGGCACCAAGCCGGGGCCCGAAAAGTTGAAGAAGTGTGAGAAACTGGGCATCCCGGTCATCTCCGAGGAAGAATTCCGGGCGATGCTGCCGGAAACAGCGGACAGCGGATCGTCCCCGGAGGGCGAAAAGAATCTTCCCCGCTCCGCTGCGGAAACGTCCGCCGGCATTGAAGAATTAACCCTGTTCTAGTTCAAGATGAAGCTTGCCAAGAAGATAACGGATCTCTTTACCGACCGGATCTGGACCCTGGACGCCAGCGGGGATTCCCCGTTCTATGCCTGGGTCGTCCGCACCTGGAAGATCATCCGCATCACCTTCAAGACCTTCACGGAGAACCGCATGGGCTTCCAGTGCGTCTCGCTCAGCTACTTCATCACCCTCGCCCTCGTGCCCTTCCTCGCCTTCGCGTTCGCCGTGACCGGCGGCCTGGGCCTGGACGACAAGATCACGCAGGTCCTGCAGATGATCCTCCCCACGCACCCCGAGATCGTGACCCTGCTCTCCGACAAGGCCGGCAACATCCTCTCTTCCGCGCAGGGCGGCGGACTGGGACTCATCTCCGCCCTGATGTTTCTCTGGGCCATCCTGTGGATGATGTTCCAGGTAGAGCGCGTCTTCAACAACGTCTGGGGCATCCTCAAGATCCCCCGCAAGCTCTACAAGCGCTTCGGATTCTATTTCCTGGTGCTTTTCCTCTCGCCCTTCATGGTCATCATCTTCGGATCGGGCATCGTCTATGCCACCAACATGCCCAATCTCTTCGGCCTGGACGTCAAGGACCTGCGCTTCATCTTCAAGCTGATCGGCTATATCGCCTTCTACCTGATCCTGGTGGGCACCCTCTCCGTGATGTACAAGTACATCCCCGCCACCTGGGTCAACTACAAATACGCCCTCTGGTCCGCCCTGATCGCGGGCGGGATCTTCATGCTTTTCCAATACCTCTACCTCAACACGCAGATGTTCATGGGGCGGCTCAACCAGGCCTATGGCCTGCTCGCCGCCATCCCGCTCTTCCTGATCTGGCTGAATTTCAGCTGGCAGATCATCATCTACGGTGCACAGCTCACATACAGTTTCCAGAATGTCGATCAGTATAAAGTCTCCGCGTGGGACACCGAGAACAGATCATGAGTTTTTCCAAATTCACCCCCGATGATTACCGCCGCATAGAAGCCGCGTTCGACGAGCTGCTCGCCGTCGCCACCCGGCGATGCAAGGACGAGCACGAAGTGGAGACCGTCTGCAAGGCCTTCGAATTCGCCAACCAGGCCCACAAGAACGTCCGGCGGCGCTCGGGCGAGCCGTATATGCTGCATCCGATCGCCGTGGCCCATATCGTCGTCACCGAGATCGGCCTCGGCTGCAAGTCCATCTGCGCCGCCCTGCTCCACGATGTCGTGGAAGACACCGCCTACACGGTCGAGGACATCCGCAATCTGTTCGGCGACAAGATCGCCTCGCTGGTCGACGGACTGACCAAGATCAAGACCGTGCTGGACAACGAGGACTTCAAGGGGACCAGCACCGAGAGCCTCCAGGCGGAGAACTTCAAGCGCATCCTGCTCACCCTGAACGACGACGTGCGCGTGGTGCTGATCAAGCTCGCCGACCGGCTCCACAACTGTCGCACCATCGAGTTCATGCCCGAGCACAAGCGGGACAAGATCCTCTCCGAGACCATGTTCATCTTCATCCCGCTGGCGCACCGGCTCGGCCTGTACACCGTCAAGTCGGAGATGGAGAACATCTGGCTCCGCTACAAGGAACCGGAAGACTACCGCCGCATCTCCGAGCGCATCAAGGGCAACATCGCCCAGCGCGACAAGGACATCGACGACTTCATCGAGCCCATCTCGCAGGCGCTCACGCAGGCCGGCTACCGCTTCCGGATCAAGAAACGCATCAAGACCCCCTACTCCATCTGGTACAAGATGCGCACGAAACAGGTGCCCTTCGAGCAGATCTACGACCTGTACGCCGTCCGCATCATCTTCGAGCCGCAGGAGAACAACGTCCAGACCGAGCGCGGACAGGCCTACCTGATCTTCTCCACCATCACCCACCTCTACCGGGAGAACCTGGGCCGCCGCCGCGACTGGATCTCACAGCCCAAGACCAACGGCTACGAGGCCCTGCACTGCACCCTGATGAGCCACGCCGGCTTCTGGGTGGAGGTGCAGATCCGTTCCAAGCGCATGGACGACATCGCCGAGAAGGGCATCGCCGCCCACTGGGCCTACAAGAACGACGGCTACATCTCCGAGAACGGCTCCGAGATGGACAAGTGGCTGGCCGAAGTCCAGGACATCCTGCTGAGCAAGGATGTGAGCGCGCTCGAGCTGCTGGACATCATCCACAAGGATCTGGTCAGCAGCGAGATCGTCGTCTTCACGCCCAAGGGCGAGCAGAAGGCGATCCGCGGCGGGGCCACGGCGCTGGACTTCGCCTACCTCATCCACACGGAAATCGGCAACAAGGCCATCGCCGCCAAGGTCAACATGCGGCTCGTCCCCCTCTCCCATACCCTCAAGGCCGGAGACCAGGTGGAGATCATCACGGCGGAGAACGCCCGGCCCAAGGTGGAATGGGTGTCCTTCCTGCAGACGCGCTACGCCCGCAACCGCGTGATCGAGTATTTCCGCCAGGATTTTGACATCATCGCGCAGGAAGGCGAGCGGATCTTCGAGGAGCGCATCCGCCTCATGGGGCTCCAGAGCTCCCGCGAACTGGTACGCAAATTCCTTGACTACAGCCAGTTGCACGACGAGGACGAGCTCTGGTTCCGCATCGGGCTGGGCCTGCTCGGTCCCGAGGAATTCAAGGCCATCATCGACGAGAAGGACCTCTCCACCGGCGAGAAGCGCAAGTACTCCATCCGCGAAGACAACGCCCACGCGATCCAGTACAAGATCGCGGAATGCTGCCACCCGATCCCGGGCGATCCGGTCATCGGTTTCTCGATGAACGACAACCTCGTCATCGTCCACAAGAAGTCCTGCCCCGTGGCGGAGAGTCTCGCCAGCAAATACGGCAACCGCATGGTCGTGCCCCAATGGGGCGCCGTCCAGCAGGAATACCCGATCCGGATCTCGCTCAAGGGCATCGACCGGCTCGGCCTGCTCAGCGAGATCTCCAGCTTCATCTCCCAGACCCTCGGCATCAACATGCGCAAGCTCCAGCTTTCCACGGAGGACGGCCTGTTCGAGGGATTCATCGAACTGCTCGTCCGCGACAAGAAGAACCTGGAGCGGATGGTGGAAGGACTTTCCAGGATCGACGGCATCCAGGATGTCGTCCGCACAGATATCTGACACGCCATGATGAAACGTCTGCTACCCCTGATCCTGATTACCGGCGCCTGCCTGCTGCCGCTCTTCTTCCCTTCCTGCGCCAACACGACGCAGGCCCCTTCCGGTGGCAAGAAAGACACCATCCCGCCCCTGATCATCGACATCAAGCCGCTCCCGGGCGCCGTGCAGGTCCCGACCGAGGGGGCGTCCTTCGTGTTCACCTTCAACGAATACGTCACCATCAAGACGCCGGCCAACATCTTCCTGTCGCCGCCCCAGCGCCGCCCGCCCAAGTCCCGCATCCGCGGACACGACCTGGTCGTCTCCTTCGAGGAGCCGCTGGAGCCGAACACCACCTACACGCTGAGCTTCACCGACGCCATCGCGGACACCAACGAGGGCAACATGTTCCCGGGCTACACCTATGTCTTCTCCACGGGCGCGCAGATCGACTCGATGATGATGACGGGCACCGTGCGCGACTGCAACACCCTCGCCCCGGTCAAGGGAGCCACCGTGCTGCTGCACAAGGACCACGCCGACTCGGCCGTCTTCTTGCACCGGCCCTACGCCGCCGTCAAGACGGACGACTGGGGCTTCTTCGTCCTGCCCTTCATCCAGGACACCCTCTACCGCATCTACGCCATCCGGGACGCCAACAACGACAACATCTACGACCCGGAGACGGAGACCATCGCCTTCATCGACTCGCTGATCCGGCCCGTCATGGTCGCTTCCGACACCGTTCCGGAGATCCTCAAATACGACATGCTCGACACCCTGCGCTGCCTGGCGCGCCGCAGCGAGCACGAGCTCAAGCTCTTCCGGGAGAAACCCTCCAAGCAGTTCATCGTCAACAAGGTACGCACGGCCGAACGCTCTGCATACCTGACCTTCCAGGCGCCGGGCGCGTGGATCGACTCGCTGTGGATCCGGGGCTACCGCTCCGACCAGGTGATCAGCCAGTTCAACATCCTGCAGGACAGTCTGGAGCTGTGGATCAACAGCCGCCGGGCGGCGCCCGACACGATGCGCATCTATGTCAACTACCGCAAGACGGACACCCTGGGGCGGCTTGTTCCCGCGCAGGAAGTCATCCGGCTGTCCCTGCCGCAGGAGAAGCGGACCTATTCGAAGACCCAGCGGCGCAATATCAAGCACGAAGACACGGTCTGCGTCTATACCTTCAAGGCGGTCCCCGAGACCGTGGAGCAAAACGGCTTCGAGCTGGAATTCCGCAATCCGATCATCTCCGAGCGCTTCGACTCCGTCCAGTTCCTGGCCGTCAACACCCGCCAGCGGCAGACCCGGGCCGAATTCACCGTGGAGCAGGATTCCCTCAACCTGCGCCGCTACATCCTGCGTCCCAAGGACAAGCTGATGCCGGGATTCGAATACATGATGAAACTCCCCCACCGGGCTTTCCGGGACATCAACGGCTTCTGGTCGGACAGCACGCAGGTCAAGGTCAGTCTCCCGTCGGACGAGACCCTGAGCACGCTGGAGCTCGACCTTTCCGGGGTGGACCGCAAGCTGATCGTCGATCTGCTGGGCGAGAAGCGGGACAAGATCCTCCGCACCCACATCACCGACCGCGACGGCACGCTCCTGTTCCCCTACCTCAAGGCAGGCCGGTACAGCATCCGCATCACCGAAGACGGCAACCGCAATTCCATCATCGACACCGGTTCGCTGCTGGAGCACCGGCAGCCGGAGAAGGTCGTCTTCCTGGACTTCTCGGGCAGCGAGTATCTCGACATTCCGGCCAGCACCGAACTCACCCAGAGCGTCGCCGTCGGCGAACTCTTCAAAACGGAATGACGCCATGAGCCCTTTCAAAACCCTCTCCCTCGTCCTTCTCCTGCTGTCCGGCGCCCTCTGCGCCCGGGCGCAGGAAGTGGAATGGACCGACACCCTGGCGACCCCGGCCAAAAAGGAAATGATCAACGACTATGTGCTGATCGGCGTCAATTACGGCGTCACCTTTTCCAACATGTACTACACCCCGTCGCGGCACAACCGCGCCTGGCAGTTCGCGCCCAACTACGTCAGCGTCACCTTCACGAAGTTCAGCAAGATGTTCGACAACATCCCGATGTTCGCCCTGGTGCTGGGCGTGGCGCACGGCTACGAGGGATTCGGCTTCCTGCGCGACCCCGAGACCGGGCGTTCCCAGGATGTGGACGGCGCCGAGCAGGCCAGCATCGAGGTCTTTGAGATCCCGGCCCTCGCGCAGATCCACGTGGACATCGAGCCGGCCAAGATCATGGCCAACGTGGGCGTCTATGGCGGCTGGCGCAACAGCATTTCCCGCTCCGGCCCCAACCTGGAAGCGGAATTCGCCAACGCCTTCCGTCCCTACGAGAACCGCTGGGACTACGGGCTGCAGGGCGGCGCCGGTTTTGCCCTGATGTTCGATCCGGTCGAGATCCATGTCGGGGCCATGCTCCGCTGGTCCTGGTCTTCGCTCTACAAGCCGGACTACGCCAGCCCCTACTACTACCGCTATGCCTATCCGCTGGACATCATCGCCACGGTAGGCGTGCATTTCCAGCTTACCAAGCGCTCCGGCAAGACCACTTCGCAGCTGCGCCGGGAAGCCAAAGAAATCGTATATGGCACGCATTGAGACCCTTCCTGTCCGGGTCGGTGATTCACTGGTCATCGGCGCCGGACATCCCATCGTCGTCCAGACGATGTGCAATACCCACACCTCCGACGTGGAGGCCACAGCAGCCCAGACGCTGGAGCTCGCCGCCGCGGGCGCGCAGCTGGTCCGCATCACCGTTCCCGGACGGCAGGACGTCCCCGCCGTCGCGGAGATCAAGCGCCGCGTGCGGGCGGCCGGCTGCAAGGTCCCGCTGGTCGCGGACATCCATTTCAGCTCGGAAACGGCCATCGCCGTGGCCCCGGTCGTGGAGAAGGTCCGCATCAACCCCGGCAATTTCCACCCCGACCACGAGCAGGCCCGCCTGCAGTTTGCGAAGTTCCTCTCCGTCTGCAAGGAACACGGTACGGCCGTGCGCGTGGGGCTCAACCACGGCTCGCTCGGGCGCTACATCACCGACCGCTACGGCAACACGCCGCACGCCATGGCGATGGCGGCGATGGAGTGGCTGGAGATGTGTATCGAGGCGGATTTCCTGAACGTGGTGGTCTCGCTCAAGGCGAGCAACACCGTCGTGATGGTGGAGGCCTACCGCGAGCTGGCGCGGCGGATGCAGGAGCGGGGCGTCGTGTTCCCGATGCATCTGGGCGTGACGGAGGCGGGAGGCGGAGACAGCGGGCGCATCAAGTCCTGCGTGGGCATCGCTTCGCTGCTCCAGGAGGGCATCGGCGATACGATCCGGGTGTCGCTGACGGAGCCGCCGGTCAACGAACTGCCTGTTGCGCAATATATTGCGCAACAGGCAGTTCAAACTATTTCGCTTCGCTCAAACGCAAACCCGGCACTGACCCAAAGCGAACTGCAGATGCTGGATGCAGCAATCACCTGGGGTCCGAAGCTGCTGAAGCGCGAGATTGACGAAATCCCCGCGGAGGCGGGACTGTCGGAGTATCTGAAGGACGAGATCATGCAGGCGGCCCGGCGCCGCTTCTACAAGCCGGAGTACATCGCCTGCCCGGGCTGCGGCCGCACCATGTACAATCTCCAGGAGACCTTCGAAGAGGTCCAGCGCCGCACCGCCCATCTCAAGGGGCTGGTGATCGCCGTGATGGGCTGCATCGTCAACGGCCCCGGCGAGATGGCGGACGCCGACTGGGGCTACGTGGGCGAAGGCGGCGGCCGCGTCACCATCTACCACAAGAGCGAGCCCGTCCTGCGCCACATCCCCGACACCGAAGCCATCGACCGGCTGCTGGAGCTCATCGAAGGTTGAAGCCGCTGAGCCGCAGGGCCGGGCGCTCGCCGCGGGTGTCGGCGGCGGCGCAACGGACGGTCAGTTCCTTGCGCTCGCCCGGAAGCAGGGAGATCCAGTTGTCTTCGTAGAAGGCGGGCAGGATCTGCTCTCCGCTGCGTGCGCCCACGAGGTTGAGGCGCAGCATCAGCGCCGGTGTCCCGGAGCGGTTCTCCAGGGTCGCGACGGCGATCCAGTCTTCCCCTTCCCGGCGGAAACTGTACTTCAGGCCGACCTTCGCTTCCGGCATCTGCAGCAAGGCCTGCAGCTTGCCGGGATCGGCGGGGTTGAGCACATAGAAGTTGCCGGCGAGTTCGCGGTCGTCCCGGATCAGGCGGAGGCGCAAGAGAATGGGATTCCCGGCCAGACCGGGGATCTCGACGGAGACCGGTATCGTGGAATCCTCCGGAGCGTCCAGCGCAGCGGCCTGCTCGGAGAGGACCGTCCCGTCCGGCGTCACGACAACGGCCTGCGCCGTGAGGCCGGCGAGGTCCCCGGCGTTGTTGTTGACCACCTCCACCTGCTCCTTGTGCGGATTCCACTGGATGCGGATGGGAGCGGAGCCCTTCTTGGCACCGAAATAAGCGGCCGTGGGCGCAAAGTAGTAGTCGTAGGTCTGCCAGACCATCGAGGGCCAGGAGGAATGGCTCATCCAGATCAGCAGGCCCTTGCGCTGCGCACTGCGGGACTCGAACATCGCCCGGTACCCGTCATAATTGATCCACTGCGCCCACTCGGCAAACTGCTCCAGGCTCTCCGGCTCCCCGAAGGCCTTGCGGACCATCTCGTTGAAGGTCGCCGCACTCTGGGCGCTCTCCATGGCGAAGTCGTGCATCCCCCAGACGTCGTCCTGCGGCCAGCGGTGGTCCGGCCCCAGCATCCGCTCCAGACTCTCCCGGACCGGCACGTTGGGCATGCCCCGCTCGCTGTGGAAACGGTCGGCGCCGCGTTCCAGCGCGAAATACTCCGCAGGCGGCAGGGCCCGGTAGGGACCGTTGCCGCTGACGGGGCCGTCCGCGGAATGCGGGATGTAATGCAGGCCGGGATGCAGCCGCTCCACGAGCGCGGCGAGCCCGGCATCCAGCGCCGCGGGCGGATTGCCCTCGTTGCGCCCGCAGTAGAGCGCAAGGCAGGGATGGTGGCGGATCTTGCGCAGGAAGTCCCCGGCGTTGGCGAGGAACATCGCCTCGTCGTCCGGTTCGGGGCCGTCGGCGGGATTCGCGAGCCAGAAGTCCTGCCAGACCATCACGCCGTGGCGGTCGCAGGCCTCCCAGAACTCCTCGTCACCGGTCATGCCCACCCAGTTGCGGATCATCGTGAAATGCATGTCCGCATGGTACGCCGCCGCGATGTCGTATTCCCGGGCGCGGTAGCTCAGGTTGATCTCCGGGTAACCCCAGTTGCCCCCGTTGCCGATCAGGCGCCGCCCGTTGACATAGAAATCCAGCACGCCGCCGTCCACCGTATAGGACATTTCCCGGACTCCGGACTGAATCCGCTTGCTGTCTGAGACAACGCCGCCCACGGAGACGGTCGTCTGCACGTCATAAAGATGCGGCTCCCCGTAGCCGGCCGGCCACCAGAGTTCGGGCCGCTCCAGGCGGGCCGAAGGCAGCGCGACGTCGCGGGTCTCCCCCGCAGCAAGCGCCGCCTCCCCGGAGACCAGCACATCTCCGTAACGGAGTTCGATCGCAGCCAGGCGTGGCTGCGCGCCATGGTTGGTCAGGGTGACGACCGGAGCCAGGTCGGCATAGTCCGTAGAAGGAAGCGGCAGGTCGGTATCCACGAACACGTCGTCAATGGTGACGCCGCCCGCATGGGCGGTCAGGAAGACATCGTTCCAGATGCCGATGTTGCGCCCGCGCACGGTGGGGATCCAGTCCCAGCCGATGGTGGCGTGCATCGTGGGGTTGTCAGCGCCGAGTATGCCGCCGTTCAGGTCAGCACTCCGGCGGTCCTGCTCCTTGACAATGCCCGGATGGGCATTCTTCAGGATCTTGACGGCCAGCGCATTGCGCCCCGGCTTCAGCAGCTCCGTCACGTCGAAGGCCGCCCGGGTGAAGGCGCCGTCGATCCGGCCGGCCCGCGCGCCGTTGACATAGACCTCGGCCTTCCAGTTGATGCCGTCGAAATGCAGGACCAGTTCCTGCCCGTCCCAGCCGGCGGGCAGGTCGAACTCGTCGCGGTACCAGAAGTCGTCGAGGAAATAGGAATCCGATATCTGCAGCTGGTCGTCGTCATAGCGCTGGTCGGGGATGGCGCCGGCGTTGTAGTAGGACATCAGGACCGTGCCCGGAACCGTGGCAGGCAGCCAGTCCGCCGCATCGAAGCCGACCGTAGCGAGGACCTGGCCCGGGGCCTGGACCTCGCTCGCTCGCTGCAGGCGCCACGCCCCGCCCTGCAGGGCGAGGCTGCGCTCCGTCGCGGCCGGGGCGCTCCGGGCCTGCGGCACCACGCCGCCCCGGCCCCAGACTTCCAGCTCGCTGAGGATCAAGTGCTCTCCGGCCGCCTTCAGGCCGGACAGGCGCACGTAGCGGCCCCGGTCCCGGACCGCGATCCCGCCGCTCTCCTGCAGAAGGCCGGCCAGCTGCGTCCAGTTCTCGCCGTCCGCGGAGCTCTCCAGCACACCGGCGGCAGGACCGGCAATCCAGTCCAGCCGGACCTGCTCCAGCTCGGACACGGCCCCCAGGTCCACGCAGATCCATTCATCTTCCTTCCCGGCGCTCATCCAGGCGCTGCAGAAACGGGCGGACGGAAGGATATCCACGGGGGCCCCGCCCAGCGAGAAATCCCATTGCTGGATCTGCCACGAACGCACACCGGGAGCCTCCAGACGCACACGCAGGGCGACAAACGGCTCCGCCGGCAGCTCCAGCGGCCAACGGAAATTGCGCCAGCTCTCCCCATGGTAGTCCCGCGGGACGGCGCCCGAAGGAAAGGCGCGTTCGCGCCGCGAGCCCACAGACCGCCACAGCACACCGTCCTGCGACGCTTCCACCGTCAGGGTGCAGGGACCGGGCATCCCGTCTGCCACCCCGGTCAGCACCATCCGGTCCGCCTGCACGCTGCCGCCGTCCAGACGGAGTTCGAGACTGCTGGAAGCGCCGCCGGCCACGGTCACCGAAGTCCAGGTATTGCCGTCGAACGGCTTCTCCCGGTCGTGCCTGGGCAGGGGTTCCCCATTCGCTGCCAGCGAGAGGGTATAAGGCATCTGCGATGCATGGATGCCGTCGGTGGCAAGTTGCGCCGTGAGGTTGTAGTCGTAGCTGGAAGAATGGCGCGCGACGCGGTGCAGTGCCAGGTTGCGGTATCCGCGGCCCGCCGGGACCGGCTCCGGTCCCGTATAGGCAGCCGGCTCGCCGGGATAGATCCCGATCCCGCGGGTGGAGACGGCAGGTTCGGACGGATTCGTGCAGGCGCTGAGCCCGCACAGGATCGAAGACAGCCCCAGGGCCGTCAGGATCATAGCACGCGGTCGGTTCATGATAAGGATATGTTTGGAGGCGTCAGCCGGTTATTCGACGTAGAGCAGCAGGCCCTTGAGGTACTCCCCTTCGGGGTGGTAGATGCTGACCGGATGGTCGGCGCCCTGGCAGAGGCGGTCCAGGATCCGGACGCTCCGGCCGGTCTGGGCGGCGGCGGAGAAGACCGTGTTGGCGAAGGTGATCTTATCGACGACCTGCGAGCAGCTGAAGGTGAACACCAGCCCGCCCGGCGCCACTTTGGCGATGGCGGCGGCATTGAGGCGCTGGTAGGCGCGCAGGGCGTTGTGGAGAGCGCCGCGGTGTTTGGCGAAGGCCGGCGGATCCACGATCATCAGGTCATACTTCCCTTCCGGAATCTTGTGGAGGAACTCAATCGCATCTTCGCAATAATTGTTAACCTCCTGCGAAGCGGAATTCAACCGGATATTGCGCTCCACCAGGGACATGGCCTTGGCGGAGGAATCGACGGAATCGACCTGTGCGGCGCCGGCCGTCAGCGCGTAGATGCTGAAGCCGCCGGTGTAGCAGAAGAGGTTGAGCACGCGCCGACCGGCGGCATACTTGCCCACCAGGGCGCGGTTGTCCCGCTGATCCAGGAAGAAACCGGTCTTCTGGCCCTCTTCCCAGTTGACGAGAAACTTGCGCCCGTTCTCCTGCACCACCGCTTCCGAAGCGGTGAAGCCCTCGGCGCGCCAGAGGTAGCCGTCCACCAGCTCCAACCCGGCCTTGAAGGGGGCCGTGCCCGAACTCTTGTCATAGACCGCTTTCAGGCGTTCGCCGAAGACGGTCCGGAGCGCTTCGCAGATCTGCGCCTTGGCGCGGAACATGCCGACCGAGTGGGCCTGCATGACGCAGACACCGTCGTACCAGTCGATAATGAGCCCCGGGAGGCCGTCCCCTTCGCCATGGACCAGGCGGAAGCAGGTCGTGTCCGCCGAGCCGGCCAATCCGACCGCCTCGCGGACCGCCAGCGCCCGGGCGATGGAGTCGGTCCAGAAACCCGGTGCCGTGGGATCGGCATCGAACGAGAGGATGCGCACGGCAATCGAGCCGATCTGCCAGTGGCCGGAAGCCAGAAACTGCCCCTCGGCGCTATAGACACCGACAATGTCCCCTTCGGCGGGCGACCCCTGTATCTGGGCGACGGCACCGCTGAACACCCAGGGATGGAAGCGGCGCAACGACTCGTCGCGCCCGCGTTTCAAGATGACTTTAACCATTGTCTTGCTTTGCTATGGCCTGCCCTTCGCCCTGTGCCTTCCTGGCCTTGCTGCGATGCCGGCGGCGGCGTTTCTTCGGCTTCGGCTTGTCCTCCCCTTCCGCCGGCGCGGCCGGGGCGGCCTCCTTCTTCGGCTGCTGGACCTGCTGGGGCTGCGGCGGATTCAGCTCCTCCGGCGTGAGCGGATGCTTCTCCGACTTGAGGAGCTTGAGATACATCTCCCGGCACACCCAGGCGTCCGTGGCCGCATACATCTGCTGGGCGGGAGAGAGTTCCTCCGCCTCCCAGTTGGAGAGCTGCTGCGACTTGGAAATCTTGACGCCCAGGATGTTGGCGGCCAGTTTCTTCACGCTCTTGTCGCGGATCCCCCATTCGTAGGCGATCTTCTGCAGATCGATAAAGCCCTTCGCTTCAAACTTCTGGTAGTACTGCAGGCCGCGCACGTCGTCGTGCACCGCGGCGCCCACCTTGAGGATGCGCGGATTGGCCATGATGGCGCAGAGCAGCTTGCGCATGCCCATCGTCCCGACACGGAACAGATATGCCCGCTCGGCGCCCGAAAGTTGCAGGAGCGCCACATGGTTGTGGTGCTGTCCGGGCGAAAAGACCGGGCGCGTCTCCGTGTCAAAGCCGATGACCCGCTGCGTGCCCAGATAGGCAATGGCGCGCACGAAGTCAATTCCGTTCTTGTCTATGACCTGAATCTTGCCGGGAAAGGATCCCAGCGGCATTTTCTCTATCTCTTCTGGCAGGATGCTAATTTTGTACATACGAACCGGGGATCAGGATGATCGAATCGTCTTCGGACTCCGGCTTGGGAACCGGACGATACACCGACACCTGGGGTTTGGCAATATTGTGTGTAAAGAGGTTGTTGTCGCGAAGGTATTGGTAGCAGAAGCCCGATACTTCCTCAAAAGCGCCGAGGAAGAAAAAGTTGCGCGGAATCAAGCGTCCGAGGGTTATGGAACTCTCGTTCATCACGGACACGATCTCCGCAAGCTCGGTCTTGAGGGGATCCAGGTGCACCGACAGGTCATCGACCAGGATGGCGTCCAGCGGCTTGGTATGGCCCGCGGCCAGATAGTCCCGCAGGAAGGTGTGCAGCACGCTGTCGCGCCGATCCACGGCCGAGACCACGCAAGAGGCGCCCCGCAGGCCCCGGGCGGAGGCCTTGCTGGCGAAGATCCGCTCGTAGATGCCCGTCGAGTCGAACTGCGGGTCGCAGAGGATGCCCACGGACAGGTCACCCCGGCCGCCCTGGTCGAAGGCCCGGTCAATCATCATCTCGATCGGGCTGACCACCGGAATCCGGCAGTCCGTGGAGCGCATCAGCGTGTCCACGTCGAAGCCGCCGTATTCCGCCAGGAAGGGATCGGCCAACACGATCAGCTTGGAGGACGGCTTGCTCGCCAGACCCTCCAGGTCATACGGGCTGATGTGCACGGGCGTATCGAGCGCCGCGAGGACGCGCAGCACCGTGCGGCGGCGGAGCTCCTCCGCACCGGAAGCAGCCAGCACGCCGGCATAGGAATCCGCATCCGCGATACAGTCGAAGGTCTCGCCGGAAAAATCCGGCAGGCCGTCCAGCGTCAGGCGCGCATCCACGTTGTCCTGACTGTCCCGGAAAGAAAACTGCTCCGCCAACTGGTCGCAGGCGAACTCCGACCCGATGATGGCGATGTCCTCCGCCGGCCGGGGCGTCCGTCCGCGCAGCAGCTCGGCGCGGGGGCCGGTCTTCTCCGCCAGGATCTCCCGCACCAGCGGGATGGTCGGACGCGTCTCCACTACCTGTCGCGTGCAGGCGGCGGGAAGCAGCAGGAGGAGCAGCAGGAAAGGTCTGGATTTCATAGCTTGAAAAGCGCGTAAACCAGATTGTTCAGGATATAGAAGAGGAGTCCCAGCACCACGGCCAGGGACAGATGGTGGCCGGCAGCCAGGCAGAAGACGGCGGCAGCCACGAAGAAAGCGGCCAGCGTCAGGCGCTTCACCCACAGGAGGCGGCTGTCGTCCCGGTGCATCTTGAACGAGAACATCGGCACTTCGCACACCAGCAGGGCGCAGAGGCAGAGCGTCAGCAGCGGGATGAAGACCGGGCCGGACACCCAGGTGGAGAGGAACTCCAGCGGCGCATGGCAGCAATAGCAGCACAGGGCGCCGCAGAGCAGCGCGGCGGCAGGCGTCGGGAGGCCGAGGAAGCCGGCGGACTGGCGCGGATCCACGTTGAATTTCGCCAGGCGCAAGGCGCTGAACACCGTCAGCACCAGCGGCAGCCAGCAGATCCAGCTCCCGTCGAAACGGTAGGTCAGCATCAGCTCGCAGAGCATCAGCGACGGCAGGAAGCCGAAACTGACCAGGTCGCAGAGCGAATCCAGTTCCTTCCCGAGATCGGAATACGCCCCCAGCAGGCGGGCGGCGAAGCCGTCGAGAAAATCAAAGACGGCGGCCGCGAGCATGCAGCAGAAGGCGATGTCCAGCCGCGCATGCAAGGCAAAGACAACCCCGACCAGCCCGCAGACGAGGTTCATCGCGGTGATCAGGTCGGGGATGTACTTCTTGAGGGTCATGGCTTACTTGGCGCCGATTTTCTTCTGGAGATCCTTGGGCAGGGCGTCCTTGTGGAAGGTGAGATCCAGGGTCTGGGCCTTCACGAAGGCCTCGGTGGCATACCAGATGCCCTTGTACTTGCCGGTCTCGCCCCAGGAATTCTTGACCATGTAGTATTTCTTGCCGTCCTGGTCCTTGGCGATGCCGAAGATGTGCATGCCGTGGTCGTCGGTCATGGTCTTGTTGTCGAACTCGATCTGGCGGGACTCTTGCGTCGGGACCGCCTCGATGATCTTGGTCAGCTTGGCGGGTTTGCCGGGCTCGGCCGGGCCCACCCAGTGCTCCTGGTCGGAGCCGGCGGCAGCGGCGGCGGTGGCCTGCGTGTCGATCAGGATGGCGAGGCCGTCGCGGGTGAAGCCGGTGTGGCTCACGTCAGCACCCCAGCAGGCGGTGTAGCCGTGCTCCAGGGCATAGTCCAGCGCAGCCATCATCTCGTCGATCGGGACGTTGAAGGAGCGGGAACCGCGCCAGTTGTCGCAGACCTCGAGGGCGAACCAGGTATAGAACGGATGGTGCGTGAAGGACGTCAGTTCGATGTAGTCGTCGGCGTTGATCTTCATCGCATCGCGGTAGGAAGCCGGGGTGTAGGTCTTGCCGTCCACCGTGAAGGTCTCCGGGGCCTTGCCCAGGTACTCGTCCACGACGGCGTCGAAGCCGCGCTTCCAGGCGGTGGTGAGGGTGCGGCTCTTGGAGACGGCCTGCACATAGCCGAGCAGCACGGCGTCCAGCTCGGACTGCTGCGGGAGCGGGGTGCCGTAGTTCATGCCCGTCATGTCGGCGTTCGGGACGATGCCGTGGTCGCGCACGACCTCCATCACGTCGCCGCAGCCGGAGCCGGCGCTGAAGCCGAGCTTGCCGTCCAGGCGGATGTACTTCTCAGCACGCTCCTTGTAGGAGTTGGAGACCACGTAGAATTCGGAGAAATCGGGGTACTTCGCCTCGTCCTTGATATTGCCGAGCCGGATGGCCTCGGACTCGAGGAAGCTGATGGCGGAGAAGGACCAGCAGGTCCCGCTGCTCGCCTGGTTCTTGACCGAGGTGATCGGGGCGGCCTTGACCGTAGTGAAAGTGTAGTCAGGGAACTGCGGCGCAGCGCTGCGCTGCTGAGCGCCTGCAGCGACGCCCAGGAACAGCAGGGCGGCCGAGATGAGGAAGATACGCTTCATGCTACAATAAAATTGGTTTTCAATTTACAAATATAACAAAAGGATGGCAGAATCCTGCCATCCTTCGGTAAAAAAGTCGGTACTTCGCAATTAGGCGGCGATGACCTTGGCCATCTCGAGGACCTTGTTGGAGTAACCCCACTCGTTGTCGTACCAGGCGCAGACCTTCACGAAGGTCTTGTCGAGCTGGATACCGGCCTTCACGTCGAAGATGGACGTGCGCGGGTCGTTGCGGAAGTCGGTGGAGACGACAGCGTCCTCGGTGTAGCCCAGGACACCCTTGAGCTCACCCTCGGAAGCGGCCTTCATCGCGGCGCAGATCTCATCGTAGGTAGCCTCCTTGGCGAGCTCCACGGTCAGGTCCACGAAGGACACATCGGAGGTGGGGACGCGGAGGGACATGCCGGTCAGCTTGCCGTTCAGCTCAGGGAGGACCTTGCCGACAGCCTTGGCAGCACCCGTGGAGGACGGGATGATGTTCTCGAGGATGCCGCGGCCGCCGCGCCAATCCTTCTTGGACGGGCCGTCAACGGTCTTCTGGGTGGCGGTGGCAGCGTGGACCGTGGTCATGAGGCCGCGGACGACACCGAACTTGTCGTTGAGCACCTTGGTCATCGGAGCAAGGCAGTTGGTGGTGCAGGAAGCGTTGGAGATGATGTCCTGACCGGCGTAGGTCTTGTGGTTCACACCATAGACGAACATCGGGGTGCTGTCCTTGGACGGAGCGGACATGATGACCTTCTTGGCACCGGCCTGGATGTGCTTGCGGGCGGTCTCGTCGGTGAGGAAGAAACCGGTGGACTCGACGACCACCTCGGCGCCGACTTCGTTCCACTTCAAGTTGGCCGGATCCATCTCGGCGGTGACGCGGATCTTCTTGCCGTTGACCACGAGCATGCCGTTCTCGACCTTCACGTCGCCGGCGAAGTGGCCGTGCACGGAGTCGTACTTGAGCATGTAAGCCAGATACTCGGGATCGAGCAGATCGTTGATACCGACAACCTCGATGTCATTGGAGAAGTTCTCAACCGCAGCGCGGAAGACCATACGGCCGATACGGCCGAAGCCGTTAATACCAAGTTTAACCATTGTTTGAAAGACTATAAATTGTTAATAAATCAATTGCTTAAAGCTTCTAACCAAAAAGCGCCGCAAATTTAGCACATTTCCGGATGAAAATCAACCCCTTTATAAAAAAATCACTTCGGGCGCCGCAGGGCGAAGACGGGGAGGAAGAAAAGCAGGGCGATGACGGAGAAGAGCAGGCCGGCGATGGTGCCGACGGCAAAAGCGAACCAGAAGACTTCGGAGGGGCCGTCGAACAGGAAGGGGATGAGGCCCAGGACCGTGGAAAGGATGGTCAGGGAGACGGGGCGGAGTTTGTGGCCGAAGGCGCGGAGCCATGGGCGGACAGATCCCCGGTCAAGCTGGGAATGACGGAGGTCAAGCCGGGGATGACGGAGGGAGAGCCACTCGGAGACGAGGTAGATGCCGGCGTTGACCGTGATGCCGCAAAGCATCACGAAAGCGGCGAAGCCCCCCTTGTCGAAAGTGAAGTCCGTCAGGCCGAAAGCCAGGAACAGCCCCACGAACGACAGCGGGATCATCAGGATGATCGCGAGCGGCAGCCGCAGGGAGTTGAAATGCACGGCGCAGATCACGAAGATGATGGCGATCACCAGCAGGATCAGCCAGGCGTAGTTCTGCCGGGCGTTGTAGTACCAGCCGCTGCGGTCGCTTGAGGCGCGGAATCCGATGGGCAGGACTTCGAGATTCATCCAGTCCACCGCCTCTTCGATCACCTTGCTTGCCAGCTGGTAGGAGCCGATGAAATTGAAACGCACCGTGACCGTGTAGGCCTGGTTCTCCTTCTGGATTGGCAGGCCCGTTCGGTCCTTGGAGATGCTTCCCACTTCGGAGAGCTTCATCTTCTGCTCCCCCGACACGGCCACGGCCGAATGGTCGATGTGCCAGAGGTCCAGTTCGTCCTTGGCCGAGGAGACCAGCCGCACGCCGACATAGCGTCCGTCCTGCGGGAGCCGCATCAGGGAGGCATCGTAGAGCGGCGACTGGAGCGCCGCGTAATAGGCGTACGGGCTGACGCCCCGGGCGGACAGCGCCTCGAAATCATAGCGCAGGTTGAACTCCGTGCGGGGCCGGTCGCTGTAGCCCGCGCCCCAGATTTCCGGGTCGGAGACACGCCGGATCCCGTTCAGGTAGGCAATCAGCCGCTCTCCCCAGCCGATCAGTTCATCATAATTGTAGCCCGTCAGGGTGATGCTGTGCGAGCGGGAGTCCGTGACGATGTTGTTGTTGAAATAACTGTCGTCGATGCCGGATACGCTCCAGTTGGCCCCGCCGAAGTTGGCGGCCATCGATACAATATCCCCCTTGATGCGGGACGGCAGCCAGGTCCCCTCATACTCCGGTTTGAACCACACCGTAATGGACCCGTTGTTGTATGCCGTGATGCGTGTCTCGAAGACATCGATCTCCTCGAAATGAGCCAGATAGTTCTCCATGCTGCGCATCACATCGTCCAGTTGCTGCACGGTGCAGCCCTCCGGCATCCCGGCGCGGATCGACAGCTGCGGACGGGCGGGCTCCCGGTAGAAGTCGGACCGGCCCATCGCCTTGTGGAAAAGGCCGAAAGACGAACTCAGGATCTTATCGACCGTGCTCTTGTTGTCGGCATAGGGCTGCCAGCCCACGATCTTGTTGAGCACCGTCTCATACCGCTTGAGCGGCGCCTTCGACTCATCGCCGAAGCGGGCGGGAAGCAGGCAGGTCGGGATGCCGAACAGCACGACCAGCAGCACGCCATAGACCCAGCGGTGGCGCATCCCCCAGCCGATATAGCGGCCGTAGGCGGCGCGGCGGCGTGCCACGCGCCGCAGCCGCTCCGGGCGCCGCATCCGCGCCCCGGCCGCCGCCACCGGGAAATAATCCAGCAGCGCGGGCACGAACAGCCAGGCCACCAGCAGCGACACGCACAGGTTGATCACGATCACCCAGGTGAAGTCCGTCAGGTTGGCCTTCTCCTGCTCGGGCATCAGCAGGATGACCAGCAGGGCGGCCACCGTGGTCATCACGGCGCAGAGCAGCGAGGGGAAGACCTTGCGGTCGCCGCAGCGGACATAGTGGTCGATCATCACGATGCTGTTGTCGATGATGATGCCCAGCGAGACCGTCACGCCGGCGAGCGTGTAGATATGGATCTGCAGCCCCAGGAAAAAATACAGGGCGACCGAGATCAGCAGGTTGACCGCCAGCGTGATGGCAATCACCAGCATATAGCGCCAGGAGCGCGTGCTCACCAGCACGAACAGCAGCAGGATCAGCAGGCAGAGCGCCGTGCGGAAATAGATCCTGTCCAGCTCGTCCGAGATGTATTCCGAATAATCATAGCCCACCGACACGCCGATCTCGGCCGGGAAACCGGCCTGCAGCTGCGCCATGCGGTCCTTGACCGCCTGCACGACGCCGAGCAGGTTGGCGTCGGCGCTCACCTCGACGGCCACCGTCAGGACGTTGAGCCCGTTCACGCGGTAGTAGGAATTCGGCAGTGCCTCCTGGTAGCGGAAACCGGCCAGCTCGCCCAGATGCACCACCCGCTCCCCCACCCGTTTCACGGGGATGGAGGCGAAATCCGGCTGCCGGTCGCTGCGCAGCCGCACCCCGAAGGCCTCCCCGCCGGTCTGCGTCGTGCCGACGATTTCCTCCGCGTATGCGTCCGAGAACGCCTGCCGGAGGTCCGCGGCCGTGATCCCGGACGCCGCCGCCCGGTCTGCGTAGAAGGTAATCACCCATTCGAAGGGCGTCTGCCCGTAGAAATCCACGCTGCTCACCCCCTCCACCGTGGAGAGCGGATAGAGCAGTTCCCGTTCGACGAAGTCGGCGATCTCCTGCGAAGGCAGGGCGCTGCGGATGCTGTAGGTGATGGCCGTCTGCGTCTTCTCGCCGCGCGCATTGAGCGAGATGGACGGATAGGTGCAGCCCTCCGGGAGCTTGGTCCAGAGGTTGCGGATCTGCGAAGCCACTTCGAAGCGCACGGCCTCCAGATCGGCGCGGCGGGCAGCCCGCACGGTCACGGAGCCGCTGCCGTCACGCGAGACGCTGCTCGTGGCCTCCACGGCGCGGATGGTGGAGAGCACGCCCTCCAGCTTGCTGGTGACCTCCGCCTCCACGATGCGCGCCGAAGCACCGGGATAGCTGTAGGAGACGGTGATGTTGTTCGACGCGGCGGTGGGATTGTACTGCACCTTCAGCCGCGGGAAGCAGGCGATGCCCACCACGGCCGCCACCGCCATCAGCAGCAGGACCGAGAACGACGATATGCCCCGGCGTTCCGCCATCAGCGTACCTTCCGCTTATAGAGGACGGCATAGACCGTGGGCACGTAGAAGAGGCTCACGAGCGTGCCCGCCGCCATGCCCACGATGACCACGAGCGCCATCGGATACTGCAGGTCCGCGCCCATGTTGCCCCGCGAAAGGAAGGGCGCCACGGCGAGGATGGTGGTCAGAGAAGTCATCAGGATGGCCTTGAGCCGGCGATGGCCTGCTTCGTGTACGGCAGCCTCCACCTCCATCCCGGCGCGTACCAGGCGGTTGACGGTGTCGATCTTGAGGATGGAATCGTTGATCACGATGCCCGTGATCACCACCAGGCCGATCAGCGACATCATGTTGATGCTCACGCCCAGCAGCCACAGCACCGCAAGCGACACGGCCAGGTCGATCACCACCTCGGAGAGGATGATGAAGGGCTGCAGGAGCGACTCGAACTGTGAGGCGAGGATGAGGAAAAGCAGCGCCAGGGCCACCAGGAGCACCAGCAGCATCTGCCGCAGCATCCCGCGGTTGGTGAACCACGCCCCCGTGAAGGCGGCGTCGAAACCGGCCGGCCGGACGGCCCGGCGGATGGCCGCCATCGCCGCAGGCACCTCCCGCGCCGGGAGGTCCAGCGCGATCGGATAGTAGTTGCCGTCGTCGCCGGAGACCAGCGCCTTGAAATCCTGTTCGAACGTCTGCCGCATCAGCGCCGAGGCCGGAATCTCCGTCTTCGTGCCGTCCGCCTGCGTCACGGACACGGTGGCGCTGGCGAGCAGCCGGGAGAGTTCCTGCGCATCCGTTCCCAGCACCACGGGCACCGAACGCGCACCCTGCACGATCTCGAAGAGGCGGTTGCCGTTGAGCGCGTTGCGCAGCACTTCCGTCAAGTCGGAGAAACGCACCCCGTAGAGGGCCATCCGCTCGGGATCGGACACATAGAGGACATCCTGCTTGAGGGGGATCCCGTCGATCTGCACACCGGGCAGGTCGGTGCGAACGGCGCCCAGGGCCTCTTCCACCCCGGCTACCGTCAGGCCTTCGCCCCCGGCGGGACGCAGGCGCGCGAGCAGCTGCGGCTCCCGCTCCGCGAAGACCATCTCGAAGATGTTGCCGCTGCTCCCCCAGGACTGGATGGCCGCAGGCCAGCGGCTCCGCACCAGCGCGGACAGCCGTTCCTGCAGGGCCGCCAGTTCGCGGGCGCTGCCGCAGCTCACGTAGAGCGAGGCTTCGCTCATCGACTGGTCCTCGCTGTGGCCCAGGACGAACTGGGGGACGCCGACGAGGGCGGTGGTGCGGGGAGATTCGCCGGTCATGCCGGCGAATGACGAGGAGGGGCCGGCGGATGCATCCTCCAGTGCCATCACCCGCGCCCGGTTCTGTTCCAGCGTGATGTGCTCGTTCCAGTCGATATGCAGGATGGCGTCGGTGTAGGTGATCGGCGGGAGCTTCTCCTTGCGCATCCCCCACAGGCACACGGCCGCGAGCGCCGCGCAGCAGAGCGGCAGCGCCCAGGCGATCCAGCGGTGGCCGAGGTGCCAGCCCACCGTGCGGTCGTAGAGCCGCAGCGCGCCGCCGAAACGCAGGCGCGACAGGAAGGCGTTGGGCCGGAAGGCCGGGAGCCGCCTGTACAGCGCCCAGTAATAGACGGGCAGCACGAGCACCGTCACGCCATAGGAGACCAGCAGCACCGTGGTCACGGCCATGGCCTGGTCGTAGAAGAGCTGGCCTGCCAGGCCGTTCAGGAAAATCAGCGGGATGAACACCGCGCAGGTGGTCAGCACCGAGCTGAGCATCGCCCCGCGCACCTCCTTCGTCCCCTCCACGACGGCTTCGCGCAGCCCCTCGCCCCGCTGCCAGCGCGCCGTAATGTTGTCCGTCAGGACGATGGTGTTGTCCACCATCATGCCCACGCCCAGCAGCAGGCCGGACAGCGATATGATATTGATGGACAGACCGATGACATAGAAGACGAAGAACGACACCACCAGCGACACCGGGATGGTGAGTGCCACCAGCAGCGGCGAGCGCAGGTCCTTCATGAAGAAGAAGATCACCACGATGTCCAGCAAGATGGCGAGCAGGATGTTGAGCAGCAGGTTGCGGATCGAGTAGTCCAGCAGTTCCGTCTGGTCGCGGGACACGGCGAACTCCATTTGCGGATAGTCCTCGCGGAAGTGCTCCAGCTGCTCCGCGATGCCCTTCTTGAGCGCGGCCATGCGCGCCTCGCCCTGCTTGATCACGGCGAGCGTGACGGCATCCTTGCCGTCACTGCGGGAGAGGCCCGTGCGGGGCGCCTCGCGCTCCTCCACCCGCGCCACGTCCCCGACCTGCAGGACGCGCTCCCCCGCCCGGAACCACACGCCCGCGATGTCCTCGCGCGAAGCGGCGAAGGAGCGGAAACGGACGTTGTAGTGGTACTCGCCGTCGCGAATGGTGAGGTTGGAAAGGGTCACGTTGGCCGAGGAGACGAGCTGCTCGAACTGCGGGAGGCTCAACCCCAGCCGCGCGAGCGCCTCGGGATCCGGTATCACAAGGATCTCCCGCTCCGCCCCGCCGCTCAGATCGACCATCGCCACCTCGGGCAACTGCTCGATGCGCTTGGCAATCACGTCGCGGGCGAATTCGCTCATCCGGAGGAAATCCCCTCCGGCGTCCTTCAGCGTCATGTTGATGAAGAAGGCCGGGATGTCCGTGGCGCTGGCCTTGAACACCTTGGGCCGGTCGATGCGCGGGAGCGAGCCCATCGCGCGGTCGATCTTCTCATTGACTTCGATGTAGAAATAGTCGATGTCGCGCCCCTCCTCGAAAGAGAGCGTCATCACGGCGCTGCCGTCGCGCGCCTCGCTGCGGATGTCCTTGAGGTGAGCGATCTGCACGAGGCTCTGCCGCAGGGGCTTCACCACGGCGTCGTCCAGCTCGCGCGCCGACAGGTCGGCGGCGCTCACCTGCACGGTCACGTAGGGGATGTCCACGTCCGGAATCAGCGACACGGGCAGCCGCCCGATGCCCACGCAGCCCAGCACGACGAGCACCAGCAGGATCATCGTCACGGAGACGGGACGGTCCAGGAGCCGGTTCAGCATACGCTTACGGCTGCTTCACGACGACCCGGGAGCCGTCGGCAAGGTTGAGGTTGCCCGAGACGATCACCTCGTCGCCCTCCTCCAGCGTGGCGCCGCGGTCGGTGTTGGCCGTGACGGCATAGCTGTCGCTGTTGGCGAGCAGGGTGTGGACATAGACCCATTCGGCCTTGCCGTCGCGGTGCCGGAAGAGGACCTCCAACCCGTCGCGGATCACCACCGCGCTCTTGGGCACCACCAGCTGGCGGGGCGCATCGCGGTCCACCGTGACCCGCACGTTCATCCCGTCCAGCAGACCCCTACCCCCGGGGATTGAGGCCGTGACCGTGATCTGGCCGTTTTTGTCAATGGTCGGGTTGATGCTCCTGATGCGTCCGGAGAAGCTCCTTTCCTGTCCGAAAGGCACGACATGCACGGCCAGGCCTCGCTCCAGGAAGCCGTATTCCGATTCCAGGGCGGAGAAAGCCACGTCGAAACTCCCGTCGCCGATCAGGGTGCAGAAGGGCTCCGAGCCCGTCCGGTCCCAGCGGTTCAGCTTGAGGTCGGCCACCTTGCCCCCGAACGGGGCGCGCAGCACCGTCCCCGCCAGGGCCCGCTGCGCCTTGGCATAGGCGTTGCGGGCGGCGCTGTAGCCGGAACGGATCCCGGCAAGGTCCCGCACGTCAGCGGGCACGGAAGCGGAATCGGCGACCGCCCAGCCCAGACCCGCCAGCACGTCGAGGTATTCCAGGCGCGTGCGCTCCAGCTCGATCCGAGCGGACTCGAGCGCCGTGCGCTGCTCCGCGTCATCCAGCCGGGCCAGCACGGCGCCGCGGGCCACGGACGAGCCGTTCTGCACCGGGAGCTCCACGATCTGGCCGCTCTCGGCGAAATAGAGCGCACTGCGCTGCGCGGCCGCCAGCTTGCCGTTGGCGACCAGCTGCATCGGGAAGGTCTGACGACGGAGCGTCACCACCTCCACCTCGTTGACTTCTGGGGTATAGACGAGTTTCGAGGCATCCGCCGGATCCTCCGTCCGCGGGCCCTTGCAGGCCGGCAGGCACAGGGCGGCAAGCGCCAGAAAACCGATTAAACTTCTTGTTTTCATGCTATTGCGTCATTTCTTCGTAATCCACGGTCAGGTCGTCCCCCGCGAGGAAGTCGTAAAGCGTGAGTTTGCGCAGGGTGTAGTAGCAGGTCCAGAAGCTGGACAGGTCCCGGATGTATTTCTGCACCGCGTTGTCGCTCTCCGTCCGGGCCGTGTTGAGATCCGTGACGGAGGCTTTGCCGCTGCGGAAACGGTCCATCACCAGCGCATAGCGCTCCTGGGCAATGGCGGAGGCGCGCCGGGACACGTCGCACAGCTGCCGCTGGTTGTTGAACTGGCCCACGGCCGTGTAGAGACTGATGCGCTTGTCATTTTCGGCCTGCTCCACCTGCGCCTTCACCACCTCGGCGGCCGCCTCGGCTTTCTTGACGCGGCCCTTGCCTTCGCCCCAGTCCAGGATCGGGACCGAGAAGGTCAGGCCCACCACCTCCTGGTCCAGCAGGTCGCGATAGACGCCCTGCAGCTCCGGAGCCGTCTTCGAGAGGCCGAAACGGGCGTTCAGCTGCATCGTGATGCCGCGGGCGGCCTTCGCCTGGGCGATGGCCGACTCGGCGTTCAGCAGGCTGATGTCATTCTCGAAGTGGAAGGAGGAATTCTCGGACGCCTTGCGCAGCACCAGCTCGTAGTCCATCAGCACGGCGGGGAGATCTTCTTCCAGCACCGTCTGCACCTGCCGGGTCTCGTCCAGTCCCAGCAGCGAGTTGAGCTGCATCTGCGCCTGGCGCAGGGCGACATGATCCTCATTGATTGCGATGCTGTCGGAGAGCTGGCGCAACTCCAGCTGGAGGTATTCATCACGCGTGATGCTCCCCAGCGCGAGGCGCTCCCGGGCGATGGCGAGCATCCGGGAGGTGTTGTCGTAGTTGGTCAGGGCCACGTCGTGGAGTTTCTGCGCTTCCATCACGCCGAAGTAGCACTCCACCGCCCGCAAGGTCACTTCCTCCATCGACTCCAGGTAGGTCCGCTTCGCCCGCTCATACTCCTTCGGGGAGATGAGCCTGTCCCACTTGAACTGGTTGTAGGCAAAGAGCGGCTGGCTGTAGGAGAGCGTCACCGGCTGGGCGTACCAGGTCTTGCCGCCCGAGGCGAACTGGTCGATGCGCGTGAGGTCGGTGTAAAGCGAGAGGGTGCCGCCGGTAAAGGTGATGTTCTGCCGGGCGCGCAGGCCCAGGCTGTTCTCCATGCTGTAGTTGGGCGTATAGAGGAGTTCGCCCGAGTTCGGGTCCTGCAGCAGGCGCAGGGACCGGTCGAAACTGCCCAGCGTGCCGTAGAGCGAGAGCGAGGGCAGCCGGCTCGCCTGGTAGGCGCGCCAGGCCCAGTAGTCGGACACGAAGGCGGCGCGCGCCTGCAGCGCCGGCACGGACTGCGTCCGGGCCGCGCCGATGACCTCGGAGAGGGTCATCGGCTGCGCCGCCGCCCCGATACACAGCACAGCCCCGGCGACCAAGGGCAGAAGATGCTTCTTTATCATCATCTATCAGACGTTTAATGTAGCCGGAAAGTTACCATTCTGTTCCGAAACAAATATAGCAAAAAAAATATTACAAGAACTAAAAAATTAGTTTCATCTTCAGAACCCCGGCACGATCCCGACCACGAAATCCGCCGGCACACTCTCCGTCATTCCGGGCTTGACCCGGAATCTCATCAACCACCCCACCGCCATCACGCAGGCAATGAACCCACCGAACGGGCCAGGGTTGTTGAAGTGTCCCGTCAATGCAAACAGCGCGTGCCGCGAACTCCGCCAGCCCAGCACCTGCAGCAGACCGTAGCCCGACTCCGCGATGGCCCAGAGGCAAAGTGCTGCCACTGCAGAGGAACATAGGACATGCCACCTTTTCATTTTCCCTCGCTAAATCATTCCGTGGATTGCCGTTTATGCTTTCGCCAACCCAACACCCGGTTTGCATCTAGAAATGAACTGAAGAACACGCCTGTTCCAATCGTTCCTCCACCCAGCAGTTTTCCGCGTTCATCACAGATAACACCCCCTGCTCTCAAGTACCCCGGAGGGTACCCATAGTTTTCTGTTGTCCACATACCATCAGGATCCATTATAACAGGGAATCGGCACTTGTATTTCTTCAAGAGATTAATAATCCTCAAACTGTCCTCTACGGGGCAGTTGACGTAAAATACAAACTCCCAGGCCGGATTTTGTTCAATAATCTTGTTAATCCTGTCATCAGAGGCAGAGGACAATTCATCACGCAGACAATCGTAATCGAAGTATTGTATCACGAAAGGTTTATTCTTTTCGATTTGGTAGTCATTAACACGGCCATTCACATCAAAAACGTCCGTGTATCCCTCCCAGAATCGCAATCGTTTCGTAGGGTGACATCCAACGATTATAGAAATAAAACTCAGAATGAGCAGGATGGAAATGTGTTGATGCTTATGTTTCATTTATCTAACACTTTTGACATAAAAATACGTGACGCCCTTGACGGTTACGGCATCAGTGTTCAAAATATCAGTATTCCTGTCCCGACATCCCGCCAAAAGCAGAATGCCGGAACAGAATAGCCCCAATGTAAGTATGCCCTTCATCAATATGCAGTTTTACAGTGGAATAAACGGCACCGTGCCGGATTTCCCGCAGAAACTGTCCAGCCCGCTCTTCCTGGCAAGAACAGAGCCCCACCCACAAGAGGATAAGGGATATGGTATGCCAAGAAGATTTCATCCGTGTTATTCTTTCATCCGATAGAAGACCAGGAATGGCGCGTCGGCGAGGATGGCAGCCTCTTCATCGGGTTCCGCCCGTTCAAAGCCATTCTTTGTCATATACGCATAGATGGATTTGTCCTGCCAGTTGCCGATCAGGCAGGGACCGGCGCTGCCGATGATCCCTGTCAGTACATTGCGCATGGAGCCGTCCGGCTGCCGCAGGAGCCGCTCCCCCTTTTCATCAAAGACACAAAGCTGCCCGGCTCCGCCGATGGACAGGTTGAGGGCACAACAGCTGCCGCTCTTATAAGGGACGGATGCAAGAAAAGTATATCCGCCGCCCATGACGGCCAACAGGGAGGAACGATCCCCGTCGGGGACCGGCTTGGCGAACTTGAACCTGACATGCTCCTTCAGCTGGCCGCCACTCCGGTCAAACAGGCAATACCCATCTTCCCGGAAGGATCCATAGACGACCGTATCCCCATTTTCCGAGAGATCGGGGGCGATGCTGAACGCATCCGCCTCGTCCTCCGCATAGGGAAAAAACGTTTCCTTCACCCGCATCTTCCCGTCGGTGACAGTCACCCGGTATTGCAGGGACCGGTCCCGGACGGGGTTCCCCTCCATGGGCGCATAGGCAAACAGGAAGCCTCCGTCATGGAGCGCCGCGAAATCCCAAGCCGGCCCCGGTGCCTTCTCCGCATCCAGGAACGCCAGCGTGCCCGCATCATACGACAGGACCGTCGATTCGAACTGATCAAGAACATACAGCTTCCCGGTATCGACGGAAAAGCTCTGGATCTGCAGGTACTCGCCCGGCCCCCGGCCCCGTTTGTCCAGGACAGCGCACATCTTCCCGTCCATCCCGAAGACAAACACTTTCTGGGATGTATAATCGCCCACGTAGATTCTGCCGTCGGACACGACCACCTTATCCATTCTGCCCACGACCTGCCCCTGAGCCAGATCCAGCACCAGATAATCGACAGAAGACACAAGTTCCCGGGCCCCATCCGCAAGCCGCTGCTCATTACAGGCAATCTGATGTACGGCATCCGTCCCGGACGGCCTTGGAGAACAGGCGGAAAACAACACAATCCCTGCCAACAGGAACAATGCACTTCTCTGAATCATACACATTCCAATACTAATAGTGTGACGAAGAACAAGGTACCGGATTACAACCATTGCTATGAATAAAATCACACACAATGACGATATTATTACAAGTAACCAACCGTCCGTTCCATGCTACATATGTAAAACCACACAATTCTGCATGTGATCCTCTGAGGCCGCCACCGCCGCCACCCCCAGGTTCATCATCTTCAGTCAACGCTTCAATGTTTGCATTCAACAAATGATTGATCCTCTGCTCATGAACAACATGGGCAGCAGAAATAATAGCGCCAAGCATAAGACAGGCGACTATAAACATTTTTCCTTTCATTCGGTTTGCTCTCATATTTTACAATAATTCGTTAGTTTTATAAAGTTTACGCCACGGCGCGAACGCCGTAGAATAAGAGTTCTTTGAAATCAGTGTTATTTAATCGCGAGTTCGCATGTTTTGCGGACATTGCAATAAAACGTTCCACCATTGCAGCGTTGTGCAGCAGGGTTTTGGTTGAACCGACCGAAAGGTTGTGCCCCTGCTGCCGGGCATAAGCTCTGGCAACGTTGACGGAAGACAAGGACGCGTTGAACGCAAAGGCAAGGGCCTCCTTGTTGCGGGCCTGACAGTGAGTGAGCCCGGTGAACTGCTTGGCATCGCGGAAGACGAACTCCAACTGGAACCTCGTCCGGTAGATGTCGAAGATATCACGAGCAGACAGAGTCAGATCCGTTGAGAAGAGCACCTTCCTGGCCTGCGTCTTCTTGTCCGCGTCAAGGTAGTCAACGATGACAACTCTTACTTCACGGCCAAGACTCACCGCCCAGACTTCTGCAGTGTACAGCTTGTAGACAAGTTTGTCATCCACAGAGTACTCTTCTTTGAAGATGTCCATGTCAAGGTGTTTGAGATCAACTTTCCCCGCGAACTTCTGGGGACGCCCTCTTTTGCGGGCCTTCGGACCGCGATAGAGGTACTTCAGGTTCACGTCGTCACGGAAGCGGCTTATGATGTTGAAGCCCAACTCCTTGACTCCGGTAACGAAGCTCTCCTTGGAGAAGTAAGCGTCAGCGACAATGAGATTACAGATGGACATCAGTTGTTTGTTTATACGGCACAGCATCCTTAGATACCACCCCGTGAGGGAATCAGGATCATCCATCTCCCTGGTGCATTTGGGCTTGCGCCCACGGCATTTCTGGGTAAAGGTCTGCTCCGCTTTCAGGAACACGGCATCCTTGGTATCCGCATCAACAATGGAGAGTCCCAGGATCTCAAGACCATGTTTGATGGCACCGGCGCAGCCGGACCAGAACCAGTCAACGCCCGGAGTCTTCTTTCCAGCCTTGGGGATGAAACATGGGTCGATGCCTATTGCGATACGATGTCCCATCATTGGAGAAAGGAAGTGGCGGTTGAATGAAAGCCAGTCGAAGGGCTTCTTGAAGTTCTGGCGGAACCGGCTCTCACATGAGCGGCCACACCTCGCCATCTGGGTGAAGTTCATGCGTCCGGAGGATGTAAGATAAAGTTCCATGGTCTCGATGATGAAAGTTCGGAAAGATTTGCCTAAATTTGTCATGCTCGAGAGGGCTGCCGCAATCATCTCTCTCAGCTGGATAAGGGGCTTGGTTTTCATACAAGTAACCAGTTGCGCGACAACTAATAAGTTACTAAAAATCAAGCACGTATCCAAATTTTTCAAGCATTGTTTCCGCGGTTTTTTAACACTTTTTTCGGCTTTTGTTCAAGGTCGTTCGGCGGGTGTCTCTGGCACCCCGAAACGGGCTATTGTTGTTGTAATGAGCTGAAAATTATACAGTTTTTAAGTTTTTAACGATATATTGCATAATTAAGATTAATAGATATTTGTTGATTTGTTGATCACATGCATCACACTATATCTTTAACTTTTCCAAACAGTATATATCCTCTTCGTTCTCTATCTTATGAGAAATACAATAAAACGAATTCTGTCCAAGCATCATTTGATCCGGTGAGAAAGAGCTTTGAGGAAATTTAATGAGTTTCTTTGATGCTCCAGAGGATGGATTTACTGAGTATATTGTATAATACCTATTCGTCCTGTCCAACCCCGCCGCTGTTTTAAGCAAAACCCCTTCTGCACATAAAACCAAAAATTCGTTTTCCGCAGGCAGGATTGACACGACGAAAGAATTAGCACACATATACTCTTCCATTTTCTTTCTGTCGCTGATCACGGCTTTAGGGTTCTGTACGTCCTCAACATGGAATGTGGAAGATTGTATTCGCACTATATCCTGTGTGTCCGATCGGCAAAGTTCCAATTTATTTTTCGGCATCGCCCACGCGATCCCGTCTTTGACGCAAATCGGAGCACGAGACATCCATCGAATAAGAATATGATGTCCTCCTCCAACGTGCAGAAAGTCTTGATCGACAGACTCTCCACTGAAAGCATCGAAACAAACTATACAAATATTTGATTCCTTGTTTGATGAGTATACCCAAAGGTGATTACCCTCTACAATAAAATCAGATACACCCCTGTTAAAGTCACATTCTCCTTGCACTTGACCGCGAATGTCATACCATATAAACTTGGCAAGCATCCCATCCCAGACGAAAATACGATTCCCGTCTGAACGAACAATCCTTGGTGAACGATACTCAAATTTCGCCCGGCCTGATTGCCCGATTGTTCGAATCAGAGAGCCAGAAAAACTATATAGATAAACCTGAGAGTCTGTACAAAGAACAAAAGCCGTATCACACACCCAGTCTATACTATTAATCAAACCAAGAGCGTTCTTCTCCTGGCTCAAAGTGCAAATTTCAGCAAACGGAGGGTCTGATATAGGTATTTCAGAATCCCCTCTCTCTTGACATGAGACAAAGAGAAGGATAAAAAAAAGGAAAATTAAATTCCAAACTTTTAACATGTTTCGTTGCCCGGTTTAGCACAATTGTACTCTAAATCATTACGATAGTACCGTTCCCAAATGGGCTGATTCAACTCTCCTTCACTCAGAGCCTCTATATTCTCTTCAAACACATCGTTCTTGGGAGCAGACAGAGTCTTACAAAAAAGCGCAGTAGCCATTGTGGCAACAAAAGCAGAAAGTAAAATGACAATAATCTTTTTCATATCCTAAAGACTGATTGATAATTAGAGTTTTATGTTAATAGATAATTAGAGTTTTTTGTTAATAAATATTGGGAATGTGGAAAGCAATTCTTCAGGTCCGCTATTAATGCCAAAATCTTCACTATAATTAATACATAGATGTTGTATAAGTTGTTGGTTCTAAAATCAGAAATATCACGACACCCTGATTCAAAGTTTTTCGTTAATTTCTCGATAATATAATCGCCTCAAATGCTCGTTTGCAGCAGGGTCTCCTGCAACTAGAACAGCGCCGGTAGCATCCGTTAAAAAAGCGTGTAATATTATATCTTTGGGGATTGATGGGTTCAATTTCATAAACATATTATTATCGTCAAGGAACACAGGAAAAGGAAGTTCTATGTCCAACAAATGCTCCTGTATTGACAAACTCTCTCCTTCTTTTAAAGACAACAATAAGAAAGGAACAAAAGATTGAATCTCATCCGATAAACGATAATAGTCAGAGTATTGAACGAACCGAGAAATGCGACATTTGCTGCATTCAATAGAATCAACATATATAATCAACTTAGCTTTTTCAGCTAGCGAATCCGGCATCGGATAGACCTCTCTGTTATATACGCATGTGATCCTCTGCTCCTGAACCACATGGGCAGTAATAATAGCGCCAAGCATAAGACTGGCGATTATAAACATTTTTCCGTTCAATTGGTTAGCTTTCATGCCGGCTGGAGAACTGGAGAGTCGGGGAATAATCCGCCTCCTTACTTCAGGTGCAGTTTCAGCACCACGGAGTTGTCATCTTCCGAAAGGCTGTCCAGCACGGACGGGTCGGGGATCAGTTTCCGCAGGGCGGAATCCAGGTGCTCCAGGTCCAGCGGGCTGAGGCAGTACACCAGGGCATCGTCCTCCAGGTATTGGACGGACGCGTGGACAGGATCCTCATCGAAAAGGCGGAACCAGGTCCAGCGGCCGTCCCGGAAGAGGCCGTAATTGTTGATTGTCTCGCCCTCCCCTGTCTGCATGTCAACTTGATTCAGGATGCAGCATATCAGCCGCATCCGGTCGTTCTCGAAGTAGCGGCTCACGAAGGCCATCCCCGTCTGCATCCGCGACATGAAGGCCGACATCATGTCCTCCGACTGATAGAAATCCGCCCCCAGGCCATATTTGCCGAAATCCAGCTCCAGCCAGGACTCCACGGCACCGCCGCGGTAGCGGTACACGGCCTGCGACCACTCCGGGACGATGAACGTATCCGCTCCCCGGGAAGAGAACACCTTGGCGTCCATCATCGAGAGCAGTCCGTCCGCCGGTTTGGGCAGCAACTCCTCTTCGGAGCCGTCCTCCCGGACCAGGGATACCAGGGACTTGCCCCTGTAAGCGTATCCCTGATAGGCCAGCAGCCCTTCAGGGACCTTCCAGCAGTGGGTCAGATCGGAAAGGTCCCGGCGCCCCAGGAACGAGCCGTCTTCGCCGAAAAAGGTCTCCTTGCCCGCCCCGAGGGAGAAAACATTCACTTGTCCGTCCTGCACCTGCACGTCCGTAACCATCGGATACTCCTGCGGGCCGCGCCCGCCATGGCCGACGGCATTGAGAAAGCGGCCGTCCCGGGCATAGTGATGGATCTTGAGGTTGCGCGCATCCACGGCGATGTAGCCATCCGAGGCGGGATACAGGCTGACCGTGCCCAGCAGGTCATCCTCCCGCGTCTCGAGCGGAATCACCTCCACCGAACGGATCAGGGGCAGCAGCGATTTAGAAGAAATGTTGTCCGGCACCGCGACGGTCCCGTCCTGTCCCTGCGGCCTGCACGCCGCAGCGGCGAGGCAGAGGGCAGAGAGCGCAAGTGATTGAAGCCATTGTTTCATACAGACAGCGCAGGGCCTTGGGTGCCCCACGGTCCAAATATACTTATTTTTTTATTTAAACGAAAAAATTAGTTTAATTTCTGTTCCCCTTGTGCAGCCCGGACCTGCCTGATCAGGTCTTCCAGTTCATCGACGGTGATCTTTTCATCGTGCACGAAGGAGGACACGACGTCGCGGTAGGAGTTGCCGAAGAAATTCTCCACGAAGCCGGTCAGGAACTCTTTGCGGTACTGCTCTTCGGTGAGCAGCGGGTAGTACTGGAAACTGCCTCCGATGGTCTTGTGCGCGAGGAAACCATCCTTCTCCAGGGTGCGCACCTGGGTGGAAACGGTGTTGATGTGCGGCTTGGGGTCGCTGCAGAATTCGTGGATTTCCTTGACGAAGCGGGCGCCGGGATGGTGCCAGAAGATCGTCATGATGTCAAGTTCTTTGTTGGTGAGTCTTCGCATATAACGTCGTTTATTTGCTATCGGTCAGCCGCCGGACGGCGGGGTTGTAGAGATATTCGGCCGCATCGGAGAAGAGCAGGCGGCTGTCGGTGAGATCCAGCTCCGTGAGCCAGGCAAAGTCCGCATCCGTCAGCGCCAGCGGACGGTAGCCCGCATCGGTGCCGTGCTCCAGGGCATATTGCAGGCGCTGGCTGTCATCGGCCGTGCACATGGCCCGCAGGGCGTCTCCCTTGAGCAGCACCTCCGCCAGGTCGCGCTGCAAGGGCGTCAACGAAGCGTCCGCGTCCAGCCGGGCGCGTTCCTCGGCATAGCGCCGGCGCACGCAGGCGGCGTATTCCGCCCCGTTTTGCGCCCCGGGCGCGAAATCCGGACGGTCCGGGTCCAGCCGGTAGTGCGGCAGGTGTCCGTACACATCATTTACAGCCGCATACGCGCCCTCATAGCGCAGCACGGGGGCCAGGTCTTCCCGCAGGGAAAAGCGGCTCACGGTAAGTTCCCGGCGGTCCGGCACCCAGTAGAGTTCCGCCGTCTCGCCGGGCAGGGTCCAGATGGAGGCCGACACGGCGTTGTCGCCCAGCACGATGTGTGTCCGTGCCGTCTGGCGTTGGCGGAACCGGAAAACCGCTACGCCGTCGTCATCGAAGCGCGCAGAGGCGTAGCCGGTCATCCCGGGACGCCGGCCCTCTGTCCGGGCAATGCAAAGAATCGGAAGGACCGGCTGCGTGACCGGGATATGGACCCGGACCGTCGTATAGCCCGGCTCCCGGCAGGCTTCCGGCAAGCGGGCTGACACCGTCACTCCGTCCGGGGATCCGGCCGCGAGCCGGATCGGCCGCCCGGTCAGGTCGATGCCGTAGAAATGGAAGCCGCCGGTGGACTCCCCTTCGAGGAAATCACAGTGCTCCGCCGCGCGGGGCAACGGGTCGAAATAAAGCTTGAAATCCCGCCAGCCTTCGCCGGGAAGCTGCGCTTCGCGGATGTATTCGTGCGTCCCGGGAACAATCCCGGAGGCGGCGTGGAGCGGGTAGCGCCTGCCGTCGGCATACAGGCAGGTCGCGGTGTCGATGGTAAACCACCAGTCCGGAATGTAGTAGGCGCGCATCGAGAAGACGGTCGCCGTGTCCGTGCGCTCGACGCGCATCAGTTCCAGCGTGGTGGAATTGCGGAAAGCGTAGTGCGGAAAGTCCACGACAGCGGGCAGCCCGGGCCGGCAGCCTGCCGCCAGGATGCAGAGAATCAAGGAGATCCGAAGCCCGCGTCCCATCATCCCCTACCTCCAGCCGAAATCAAGGGGCAGGACCAGTTCTGCGGCCACGGTACGACCGTCCTTGATGGCCGGCGTCCAGCGGCCGTAGCCGATGACCAGTTTATGGATGGCCGCAGCCTGATCCTCGCGCAGGCGGTCCGTCAGAATCTGCGGCGAAGTGATCTGGCCGGAGGCGGAAATGATCACCTGCACCGGCACCAACCCCTCCAGGTCATCCAGTTCGTGCATCGCATAAGAGCGCAGGACCATCTCTTTCGCCACGGCGGTCAGGTTGCCCGCAGAATCGTATTCGCACTTCGGGAGGACGTCCAGCTCGGTACAGGGCACCGCCGGCGCGGCTTCGGTTTCGGCAGCAGCGGTTGAAGCCGCCGGAGCGGTGTAGTAGAAATCCGTCTGTGTGCGCGCGTTCGCCAGCAGGGCGCAGGCCACCAGCGGCAGCAAATACAGCCCCCGGAGCGCCCGGATACCCGCCGAGCGGCCGCGCAGCATCATCCCGATGCGTTGCCGGAGCGGTTCGCCGCCATAGGGGACACCGACCTGCAGGCCCCGTGCCGCAGCGGCCCGGCCGATCAGCGACAACTGATAGGCGCGGCATTCGTATCCTTCCGCCAGCACGGCGGCGTCAGCTTCGTATTCGTGGAGGGTGCGCAGGTCGCGGCGCAGCGCCCACATCCAGGGATTGAACCACTGTGCGGCGGTCAGCATTTCCAGCAGGAAATCCTCCTCCGCGTGTCCCCCGCGGATATGCGCCCGCTCATGGGCGATGATTTCGGGGCATCCCCGCTCCCAGTCTGCGCGCGGCAGCACGATGCGGTGCAGCCAGCTCATGGGCTCCCGGATGCGGCCGGACACCACCACGCGGGTGCCGTCCGGCAGGCGGACCTGCTCTCCGGAGCGCAGGATACGGAACATCTGCACAGCGCCGGCCAGCCAGCGGAGCAGCACGACGGCGGCCCCGGCGGCATACAGCGCCAGCACGATCCGGGGCCAGACGGGGTCTGCCGCCGGAAGGGCCTCCGGCAGCGTCTGCGCCATGTCCGGGAGGGCCTCCGCAGCCTCCGCCATCCGCTCCACCCCCACCGTGCGGTGCAGCGTCAGCACACACGCAGGCAGCACCCAGCAGAGCACCGCCGCACCTGCGAGCAGGCAGCGGTTGAAGCGGTGGAAGGTCTCTCGCGCGAGCAGCAGCCGGTAGCCGGTCTGAGCCATCGCCAGCAGCGCCGCCACCTTGAGTATGTAGAGCAGGAGGGCCATCGGGACAAAGATAAGAAAAAATTAGTTATGCCCGGCGTTTTTTTTCAAGCTGATCACATCCTGATTTACGTTTTATCCTTCGGCAAAAACTCCGAGGGTTAATTCATAACTGCCTGATAATCAGCCAAAGCTTCTTGACAACTACAACACCGAAAAGAACAGCAGTACGGTCTCGCAGCCCTGCGCCTTGAGCTCCTGCAGCCGGGTGTACAGACGGCCTTTCGGGGCGGGAACATCCTCCAGCAGTTCGAGTTCCAGGACAGAAATCCACCGGTCCCCGTCCGAGCCGATCACCTGAAGCGGATCGGGATAGCCCTCAACGGTCAGTTTGGAGACCGTCCGCACGCCGTCAGGACGGGAGATAGCCAGTCGCCACATCGGGTCGGACGCATAGCCGGCGTGATACCAGAACGCCATCGATTTCCCGGAGAGGACGGGGAAATCCGCACCGATCGCCATGCGCGGATCTTTTTCCATCACTTCGGAAAACCTCTGAAACAGGCGTTCCCGGTTTTGTTCTTCCCATACCTCCGGGCCGAATGCATCGGGCAACAATGCCACCTCCGCCACGGGCGAGAATCCGGACACATCCGCACGCCACAGTGTCGTCGTCCGGCCCGGGATGCTGAACAGGACCGCTCCCCTTGCAGTCCGGGTCTGGTGCATTTCTTCCATCAACGAGCCCTCCAGCATCGACACCTCCATCGAAGAAACGGCCTCCCCCCGGGCATGGTCCCAGATCACCAGCCTGCCGGGAGTTTCCCCCTCGGGTTCGTAACAAAAGACGCTGTGCGTCGCATCCAGAACCTCGAAATTGAGCAGATACCTACCCAGCGGTTCATCCGATTCCCAAGTCATTTCCGGCACACGGAAATGTCTGAAACCCTTGAGGATACGGTCATTGATCAAGAGTTCGGATGTCTCGGGACAATAAGCAAAACCGGACAGGTCCTGGTACTCGCCGGGACCACGGCCCTGCGCGTCCAGCACACCGGCCACACGTCCCTCCTCCAGCATATATACTTTGACCCCGGATGGATAATGCCCTGCCTGGAGAAAGGTTTTCGAGCCATAACGTTTCGCACTGAATGGCGTCGGAATCGGCATCTCGCGTTCATCGATCGGAAGGATTTCCCAGGAAACAGCGACCGTCTCAATATCAGCCGGAGCTGCCTCGTCTGTCCGGACCGTCCATTCTTTCGCGTTTTTCGGGCCGCAGGCGGCGAAAGCAATCAGCAGCGCTGACGCGAGAATCAGGTTCTTTTTCATCGTCATATTGATAATCAATGATTTACAATTTATCCTTCGGCAAAAACTCCGAGAGTTAATTCATAACTGCCTGATAATCAGCGATGGGTCTTTACCGGCACGGTTCGATTCATTTCAGGTCGCAGACCGTCAGAGGCCACTCCGGGAAGGCACAGACACCAAACGGGCAGAACAAGAACTCAACAAGCGGAAATTCTTGTCCCACAAAGATAAGAAAAATTTAGTTTATCCCAAATCAGTCAAACGCCAGTCCCGTATAGCGGCGGATGTAGAACTGGTCGATGGTCCCCTGCCCCTTCTTCGTGACGAGGAAGCGGACGATCTCGGCGATCTCCTCGGGCTGGATGAGTTCGTCCGGCTTGATGTCGGGACGCATCTTCGTGACCATTTCCGTGGCCACGCCGCCGGGACTGATCAGGTGCACCCGGATGCCGAAGGGCTGGACCTCCTTGGCGAAGACCTTGGTGAAGCCCGTCAGCGCGTGCTTGGAAGAAGCATAGACGCTCTGGTGGATGTAGCCCTTGAAGCCCACCACCGAAGCGATGTTGATGACGATCGGCTTCTCGGATTTCTTGAGATACGGCAGGGCGGCCCGGCAGAGGAAGAAGGGTGCCTTGGCGTTGACCGCGAAGATGCGGTCCCACTGCTCCGGGCTGACCTCCTCGAAGGGGCCGGCCTGCGAGAGACCGGCGCAGTTGACGAGCAGGTCCAGCCCGCCCAGCTGCGCGACGCACTCTCCGACCACGCTCTCGTAAGACTCCGGAAGCGCCAGGTCCGCCGGGATGGCGACGGCGCTCCCGCAGGCCTCCGGGAGCGAAGCGATCACCTCTGCGAGGGCGGAGGCGTTCCGGGCCACGAGGGCCAGGTCGTAGCCGAGTGAAGCGAGTTCCGTTGCAATGACTTTTCCGATGCCGCGCGAAGCGCCGGTGACGAGTGCTACCATATTGATTTACTTGATTTTGAGTTCTTCCATCATCGCCCGGGCCACGGCGCGGGAGGCTCCGCTGCCACCCAGCGACTGCCGGATGTCGGCGTAGTCCGCGAGCATCCGCTCCCGATAGGGCGCGTCCTCCACCAGGCGGCGCACTTCCGCGCTCACGGCCTCCGCCGTGAAATCCTCCTGGACCAGTTCGCGGAACGCCGGGCGGTCCAGGCAGAGATTGCCCAGGGAGATGTATTTGACATGGTCCATCACATGCAGGATGTGGCGCGCCACCCAGGCGGAGAAAGGCGAGGTGCTCCAGCAGACCACCTGCGGCGTCCCGATGAGCGCCGCTTCCAGCGAAGCGGTGCCGGAGTTGATGACGGCCGCATCCGCGTATTTCAGGATGTCGTAGGTCCGCCCGAAAAGCAGACTGACGTTCGTCCGCCCGGCGATGTACGGGGCGTAATCCGCCTCTGAACGGGCCGGAGCCCCGGCCACGACGAAACGCACGCCCTCCCAGCCGGGCAGCGCTGCCAGGCGGTCCGCCACCTGCATGCAGACGGGCATCATGCGGGAGATCTCCCCCTTGCGCGAGCCGGCGAGCAGGGCCACGTAGCGCCCTTCGACCGGCCGCTGGAAGGTATGGGCGTCCACCGCATCCAGCAGCGGATTGCCCCGATAGACAAAGGGGATCCCCTGCTCCGTAAAGTACGGCACCTCAAAGGGGAACACGATGAAGAGCCGGTCCACCCAGGCCTTCAGCTTGCGGTTGCGCCCCGCGCGCGAAGCCCAGGTCTTGGGGGCGATATAGTAGAAAACGCGGATGTCGTGCCCGTGGCACCATTTCGCGATCTTCATGTTGAAGCCGGGATAGTCGATCAGGATCACCACATCGGGCCGCCAGGCGGCGATGTCGGCCTTGCAGGCGCGCAGGTTGCGCAGGAGCTTGCCCGCGCTGCCCAGCACGTCGGTCAGGCCCATCACGGCGCCCTCCTTGTAGTGATACACCAGCTCCGCTCCCGCCGCCTGCATCAGTTCGCCGCCCCGGCAGCGGATCTGCGCCGCGGGGTCTTCGGCGAGCAGGCCCCGGATGAGGTTGCTGCCGTGCAGGTCGCCGGAGGCCTCGCCGGCTATCAGATAATAGCGCATAGGCGGTCTAGTTCGGTCCGGTCCGTGTTGTCGATATTCTGCGGGGTGATGACCACATAGCCCTGCCGGAGCAGGACGTGGTCCGCATCGGCGGGGTTGCCGGGATTGTCCGTGAAGTCGCCGGCCATCACGTAAAGCTGCTCATCCGGCTCCAGGTGTGAAACGTAGCGGCAATCCTCTTCCGAGGGCGTATGGCCGCGCTGCCGCAGGAAGTCGCCGTAGTCCTGGTATTCCCGCTCCCAGTGGCCGTAGCCCATGCGGCCGGGACGGACGCCGTGCACCCGATCCGTGGGAAGGTCGGGGAAATTGATGTTGTAGAAGACGCCGAAACGATGGTCCAGCTGCGGGAGCAGTTTGTCGAGGATGCCCGGCAGGAGGTCCGTGACGCAGCTGAAGTCGGCGTCGTCACGGAAGGAGTCCAGACTCACGCCGATGGCGGGAATCCCATTCACGGCGCCTTCCATCGCGGCGCCGATGGTGCCGGAATAGATGGAGGCGGTGGCGGCGTTGCTGCCGTGGTTGACCCCGCTGACCACGAGGTCCGGGCGCTCCGGGAAGAGGACGTTGTCGATGCCGAATTTGATGCAGCTCGCCGGTGTGCCGTCCAGGTACCACCAGTCTTCTCCTATCTTCTTGCCGAAGTGCTTCACGGCAATGGGTTTGTAGCCCATCGTCACGGCCATCGACATGCCGCTCTGCGCCCGCTTGGGCGCCACGATGGTCAGCTCGCCGTATCGCTTCATCACATGCACCAGGGCCATCAGTCCCTTCGCATGGATCCCGTCGTCGTTGGTAATCAGTATCTTCATATCAATATTGTCTTTCTCCGAAGATGGCCGTGCCGATGCGGACGATGGTGGCGCCGTAGTCGAGCGCGATGCGCCAGTCGCCGGACATGCCGATGGAAAGCTCCCGGAAATCGGCGAGCTCCGGGAAGAGGTCCCGCAGATAGGCCCGGAAGTCGGCGATGCGCTTAAAATCGGCGCGGATGTCCTCTTCGCAGTCGGTGTGCGTGGCCATACCCATCAGGCCGCAGAAACGGACGTGTGTGTATTTCCCGGCCCGGAAAAGGATGTCCAGGACCTCCTCTTCCTTGAAGCCGCTCTTGGTCTGCTCCGCCCCGATGTGCAGCTCCAGCAGGACGCTGACGACCTGGCCGTTCGCCTTGCCCCAGTCCTGGATGGCGTCCAGCAGGTGCTGGCTGTCCACGGACTGCACGAGATGCGCGTACGGGAGGACCAGCTTGAGTTTGTTGGTCTGCAGGTGCCCGATGAAATGCCATTCCAGATCCGCCAGGTCCTTCAGCTCCTCCACCTTGCGGGCGAATTCCTGTGGGCGGTTCTCCCCGAAACAGCGCTGCCCGGCGGCATAGGCCTCCCGGATGGCTTCGACGGGGTGGAATTTGGAAACTGCCACCAGCTTCACTTCCGGTGGCAGTTCCTTTTTGATCGCTATGATATTCTCTTGTATCATTATTTGCGTTTCTGCTGTTGCCGCATCTGCTGCTCCTGCATCTTCTGGGCTTCCTCCAGGCGCTGCTGCCACTTGCTCTTGGGCAGCGGCTTGCCCGCCGAAGCGCGCACCTTCTCCAGGATCGCGTCCTTGTCGATGGACTTGCGGATCGCCCAGGTCTGCACGATGGAGATCAGCTGGGAGAGGAGGTAGTAGTAGCTCAGGGCGGCGGAGAGGCTGTTGCAGATGAAGAACATCATGATCGGCATCATCCACACGCTCATGAAACGCATCGAGGCGGCGTTGGGATCATTGCCCGCCGGCTGGCTGGACATCGTCATCTTGGAGTAGAGCCACATCGTGAGCGCCATCAGCAGGGCGAACAGGGAGATGTGGTCGCCGATCAGCGGCACCCGGCCGCCGAAATCGACGATGGAGTCGTAGGCCGACAGGTCGTGGCACCACAGGAACGGCTGCTGGCGCAGCTCGATGGATGCCGGGAAGAAGCGGAACATGGCCCACAGGATCGGGAACGTGAGCAGGGTCGGCAGGCAGCCGCCCACCGGGCTCACGCCCGCACGTTTGTAGAGGTCCATCGTGGCCTGCTGCTTCTTGAGCATCTCCTGCTGGTTGTCCTGGTGAGGATACTTCGCGTTGATCTTGTCGAGTTCGGGCTTGAGCGCGCTCATCTTGGCGGAGCTCGCAAAGGACTTGTACGTCAGCGGGAAGACCACCAGCTTGATGACCAGGGTCATCAGCAGGATGATCAGGCCGTAGCTGGAGATGAAGCGGGAGAAGAAGTCGAACATCGGGATGATCGCGTACTGCGTGAACCAGCCCACGAGCCAGCCGCCCAGCGGGATGATCTTCTCGTACCGGTGTCCCATCGCCTTGAGCGTCCGGAAGTGGTTGGGGCCGAAGTAGAACTCAAACGGCACGCTCCCCTGTCCGCCGGCGGGCAGCTCGGCACGCATCAACGCACTGCAGGTCATCAGGTTGCGGTCAGGATCGTCCTGCGGGAAGAAACTGACCGCCAGCTCGCCGGAAGCGAACTGCTGCGGGGCGCGCATGATGGCCGAGAAGAACTGCTGCTGGAAGGCGAACCAGCTCAGCTTGGAGTCGGCGCGGCGCGACGCATTGCGCCCGCGGCCGATCTCGACCGGCTTCTTGTCCCCTTCGAAATAGTAGTTCAACTTGGAGTACTGGGACTCGTTCTTGAAGCCCTTCTCCATCCGGGGCATGGTAACGTGGAAGTCGATGTCGAACATGCTCACGTTGCGCGGGATCACCTGCTGCATCCCCACGAAGGAGAGGAGGTTGGAGACCTGGTAGCTGTCGGGGTGCAGGGTGTATTTCTGCTCGATGTAGCCGCCTCCGGCGAACGGGAGACGCATCACCACGGTGCTGTCGGTCCGCTCTGCGACCTGGAAGTTGAAATCCTGCGTGCGGATGGCCTCGCCGGTGTAGAGGTTCAGCGAGTATTCCGCTCCGCCGGGTTTGAACAGATAGAGATCGGTGCTGTCGTAATTCTTGTAGTCCTTGACCAGCACCGAACTGGGCTGGGCGCCCCGGGTGGTGAACTCGACGCGGATCTTTTCGTTCTCCAGGACGATGATCTGCTCCTGCGCATGGGACGCCGCCTCGAGGGCGGAGTCCTTGTAGATCGTCACCGGTGCGGCGGGGCGGTCGCGCAGCGAATCGGGCAGCGCGGCGAGGCGCTCGGCCTCGGCCACCTGCTGCTGCAGCGCCTCGGCACGGGCCACGGAGTCGAGCTGCGCCTGCAACTCGGCCTGCTTGCGCATCTGGCCGGACTGGAAGACGGAGAACCCGATGAAGATGACGGCAATGAGGATGAAGCCGATAACGGAATTCTTGTCCATACTATGCCTCGCCCTCCTCAGCCTTGCGGATCTGCGCCTCCAATTCCTTCAACTCCTCCTTGGCCTGGGCGATTCTCTCCTCCATCTGGCGGATCAGCGGCTCGCTGTTCTTGGAGGCGGAGAAGAACCCGATATTGTTCTCGTAGGTGGTGATGTTCTGCTGGAGCTTGTTATACTTCTCGATCAGGAGGTCCTTGGGGCTGCGCGGGGCGCGTCCGCCGCGGGCCGGAGCGCCGCTGCGCTGGGCGCTGAAGCCCGGGAACTTGTCCTGCATGGCATCGCGGAAGGCCTTGCCCACGGCGTCTTTCTCCTTGAAGGGGACGTGGCCGATCGCGGCCCAGCGCTCCTGGAAGGCGCGCATCGCCTCCTCGGCCGCCGCAGTGTCTTCCGGCACCTCGTATGCCTGGATGTCCTCGACCAGCTTGCGCTTGGCGCGGAGGTTGCCGTAGAAGTCGTTCTCGCCGCCCGCATGGGCGTCACGCGCCGCGAAGAACTCGTCGCAGGCGGCACGGAAGCGCTTCCAGAGCGCCTCGGACTTCTTGCGCGGCACGGCGCCGATCTCCTTCCACTGCTTCTGCAGGGCGATGAACTGGTCCGTGGCCTTCTTCCACTCGGTGCTGGTCTTGAGCGCCTCGGCCTGCTCGATCAGGGACAGCTTCTTCTCCAGGTTGTCGTTCATGTTGTCCTTGATCCCGGCATAGAAGTCGCGCTTGCGGGTGTAGAACGCGTCGCAGGCGGCGCGGAAACGGTCGTAGATCTTCTGGTTGTCCTTCTTGGTGGCGTAACCGATGCGGCGCCAGGCGGCCTGGATCTCCTCGATCTCCTTGGAAGCGGCATTCCACTCCGAGGTGGTCTTGATCTCACGGGCGGCCACCGCCTCGGTGCGCTCGCAGAGCTCCGTCTTCTTGACCAGGTTCTCCGCCTGCTGCTCCTTCAGCCCCTCGAAATGGGCCTGGTAGCGCTTGTTGATCACGGCCGTGGCGGCCTTGAAGCGGTTCCAGATGTCCTCGCGGTACTCCTTGGCCACGGGGCCGTACTCCTTCCACTGCTCGTGGAGCTTCTGCAGGTCGTGGAAGGCGGAGACGACGTTCTCATTCTCCGAGAGCTTCTCGGCCGCCTCGCAGAAGGCCTCCTTGGCTTCGAGGTTCTTGCGGAAGTCCAGGTCGCGCAGGTCGCGGTTAATCTTGACCATGTCGTAGAACTTCTCGACATAGAACTGATAGGTATCGTTGATGTCCCGGAAAGCCGTGGCCGGCACGGGGCCCGCCTCCCTCCAGCGGTTCTGGAGGTCGCGGAACGCCGGGAACTGGGCGCTGACATCTTCCTGTCCTTCGACCAGGGCCTTGAGCTCTTCGATGATGGCCTGCTTCTTGGCGAGGTTCTCCTCGCGGCGGGCATCCTGCTCCTTGTTGAACTCGGCGCGCTCCTTCTTGTAGTCGGCATACAGCGCCTTGAAATTCTGCTCTACGGCCTCGAAAGGATTGTCCTGGCTGGACTCCGCCTCCTCGGACACGCCGCTCTCGCCCTTCAGACGGCCCAGAAGCTTGTAGAAGGCCGACTTGATGGCCTCGGCTTCCTTGGAGCGGGTCATCCGCTCGGCGCTGTCCTTGAGTTGCACGAACATGTCGGAGAGTTCCGCGAGAGACTTGTCGGCAAAATTCTCGGCCTTGTCGGAGACGCCCTCAAACTTGTCCTCCACCTTGTCGGCTATCTTCTCCACCGCGTCGCCCACCTTGTCGATGAGCTCTTCCACTTTGTCGGAAAAGTTCTGCTCCGGCTCGGGAGCGGGGGCTTCGCCGGCGTCCTGCGCCGGTTCGCTGTTGACGGTCTCTTCTGCGGGTACGGTGTCCACCACCGGGGTTTCTACATCTGAAAGATCCTTGCGGAGCTCTTCAGGATTGATGTTTTCGCTCATAATATCAGAGTTTAAAAATAGTTATAGCTGACAAATATACTAAAATATCATAAAAAAGGGTAATTTTGCAAGACAAAACTGATCCTTATGATGCGAATCGACATCCTCACCGTCGTGCCTGAACTGCTGGAGAGCCCCCTCTCCCATTCCATCGTCGGGCGCGCCATCAAAAAAGGCCTGGTGGACATTCAGGTACACCATCTCCGCAAATACGGCATCGGGCCGCGCAAGAACGTAGATGACTACAGTTATGGCGGCGACGCCGGGATGGTGATGCGCATCGAGCCCGTCTATGAGATGATCCGGGAGCTGAGTGCCGAGCGCAGCTACGACGAGATCATCTATCTCTCCCCCGACGGCGAACGCCTCACGCAGGCCATTTCCAACGAACTGTCGCTCAAGCAGAACCTGATCCTGCTCTGCGGCCATTACAAGGGCATCGACCACCGCATCCGGGAACACCTCGTGACCCGGGAGATCTCCGTGGGCGACTACGTGGTGAGCGGCGGGGAGATCCCCGCGGCCCTGCTCGCCGACTCGATCGTCCGGCTCATCCCCGGCGCCCTGACCGACGAGACCTCCGCCCTGTCGGACAGTTTCCAGGACGGCCTGCTCTCCGCCCCGGTCTATACGCGTCCGGCCGAGTTCAACGGCTGGAAAGTCCCCGACGTGCTGCTGAGCGGCAACCCGAAACTGATCCAGGCCTGGCAGGACGAGCAGGCGCTGGAACGCACAAAACGGCTCCGCCCGGAGTTAATTAATAAATAATTTTAAAAACTAAAGAAAATTTTTTGAATAAATTTTCAAAAAAGTTTGCAGAATTAAAAAATGTGCGTAACTTTGCAGACGGAAATGAAACAACTCTACTCCGGATCTGTTCCGGAGACTTCTAACCAACAATAATTAACCTTCTATAAGGTAATACACTACTAACTAACCGTAAAGAGCCGCTGTGACAGCGGCTCTTTGTCGTCTTATCGACGACAAAGAGCCGGACGCTTCCGCTACATACGGGGGACGGATCCCCCGAACCCCCTGCGTCGCTACGCTCCGACGCTTATCGACGACAAAGAGCCGGACGCTTCCGCTACATACGGGGGACGGATCATCCGTCATGATTGGCTATGTCTTTCGGTGTGCGTTTTTGCGATCTGCCTGATACGCAGCAAGTTCCAGAATGAACCCCCTCCAAAAGGAAGGGGTTCATTCTGGAAGATATTGATTGATAAATAATTAAGAAAAGCAGAGTCATATCCCAAAAGCGGACTTCAGAAAGGATCCCCGGACACACGGAATTCCACTTGTTTGTGCGACCGGTACCCCAAAACCCGAGACACACCGGTGTCCCGAATGATGGGACACCAGCGACGTTTTCCGCGGTTTTCGCTGCCGGTGTCCTGTTTTTGGGGACACCGGCGACACTCCCTCTCTGAAAAAGAGATGTCGACGGGAACGGCCGTTTTCGGTAAGGAAACGTCCTTTTCGTCGATTCCGTCACGATAAAGCGGCGTTTCTGCTTACGGGAGATGGGTTTCCCGCAAAGAATGCTTACATTTGGTCTCCGGAAGCAACCTTGCGGACATGATTTAACCCAACTGAAATATGAACACAAAAACGAACACCGAACTCACCACCTGCATCTGCGGGATGGAAACCCGCTATGACGAAGCCCGCCGGATGCTGGATGCCCTGGATGCCGCCGTCGCCGGCTATGCCGCCCTGAAACCTGAACTGGAGACGCTGCAGGAGTATCAGGCCTCCGGCCAATGGAAGAAAGATTAAGCAACATTCAGATAATGGACCTGTCGGACCTCATCCTGTATTACCTGTCCGGTATCAACATCCTGGCTTTCCTTGTCTTCGGCCTGGACAAGCGGAAGGCCCGGAAAGACCGGTGGCGCGTCCCGGAGGCCACGCTGCTGCTCCTGGCCGTCATCGGCGGGAGCGCCGGCGCGCTGCTCGGGATGGTCGTCTTCCGCCACAAGACCCGCCACAACAAGTTCCGCATCGGTCTTCCGCTGATCCTGCTGGCCCAGCTGGCCGTCGCGGTCCTGCTCATCCGCTCCGTTCCGGCGGTCGGATGATCAGCTTCCGAGTTTTTTGACTATCTTTACCGGCCGGAACCCGGTCTGACCCTGTCAGACATCAAGATCATAGCTATGAGAGCATTCCTGCGCATCCTGCTGGCAACAGCGCTGGGGCTGAGCTGCCTCAGCTGCTCGGCCCGCGTAAAGCAATACAAGATCGAAGTCGTGAAGGAGTACCCCCACGACACGCGCGCCTACACCCAGGGGCTTTTCTTCGAGGGCGGGCGTTTCTACGAGAGCACCGGCCAGTTCGGCGAGTCCTCCTTCCGCGAGGTGGAGCTTGCCACCGGCAAGGTCCTCTCCAAGATGAACTTCCAGCAGAAATACTTTGCCGAAGGCTCCGTGATGCTGGACGGCAAACTGTATATCCTGACCTGGCTCAACAAGGTGGCCTTCGTCTATGACGCGGCCACGCTCGAATACAGGCAGACCTATTCCTACCCGCGCGAGGGCTGGGGGCTAACCACCAACGGCAAGTCCCTGATCGCCTCGGACGGATCGGCGCGGCTGTATTTCCTGACCCCGGAATTCCGGCAGGAACGCTACGTCGATGTGAAGATGGACGGGCGACCCGTGCGCTACCTCAACGAGCTGGAATACATCGACGGCAAGATCTGGGCGAACGTCTATACGACCGACCTGATCGTCGTCATCAACCCCGCCGACGGCAAGGTGGAGGCCAGCATCGACTGCTCCGGCCTGCTCCCCCGCTCCCTGCGGAAACCCGAAACGGACGTGCTCAACGGCATCGCCCACGATCCCGCCACGGGCAAGATCTACCTGACCGGCAAAAACTGGCCGCGGCTGTACGAGGTCCGGCTCGTGCCTGACAATTAGTCCATAGGAAAGCCCGCCGGGGCCACCCACGGGTCAAAATTGTTCAAAATTCTTCCAAAAGACGCTCCCGCATCCAACAGGGCTTGCCGGAGCGTTTTTCTTTCCCTATTTTTGGGAAAACCGCAATAAAATATGAAAAAAGCCCTGTTCATGACCCTGCTGATGGCGCTGTGCCTCAGCCTCGGTGCCCAGGAGGACGTCATCCGGCTGTTTGCCGAGAACCCGGACCGTGCATCCAACAATATGCACTCCTACGAATTCAACGCCATCGACGACACGCCGGCCCCCAGGGGCTTCAAGCCCTTCTACATCTCCCATTACGGCCGTCACGGCTCGCGCTACGAGCAGAATTCCACCTTCGGCCGCAGTGCGCAGCAGGCCTTCGCCCACCTCGACTCGCTCGGCCTGCTGACCCAGGCCGGCAAGGACCTCTGGCAGGACGTGGAGACCATCGTGGACGCCCACAAGGGCATGGAAGGCTCCCTGACCCCGCGCGGCGCCAAAGAGCACCAGACCCTGGCGCACCGGATGGCCGACCGCTTCCGTCCCGTCTTCAAGAACAGGGACCGCAATGAAGTCAACTGCTTCTCCAGCACCAACTTCCGCTGCATCGTGAGCATGTGCAACTTCACCTACGGGCTGAAAGACAAATTCCCCAAACAGGAATTCACCTTCACCAGCGCCGAGCGTTTCATGGCCTATATCAATCCGAGTCTGCGCGTGCCGCGCCCGGGCGAAGCCCCGCCGCAGCGCCCCGCTTTCCCGATGGGCGGATTCCCCGGCATGGGCCAGCAGCAGCCGCAGGCCTTCAAGCCCTTCCCGGGCGAACCGGGATATGATTTCACCCGCTTCCTGACCCCGCTGTTCACCGACCTGGACGCCGCGCTCAAGGCCATGGGCAATCCGGAGCCGTTCGTGCGCGCCATCTTCACCACCGGCGGGCTGTGCCAGCTGATCGACTTCCTGGGCATCGATATCTACCGCAAGTATTTCACCCCCGAAGAGCTGGCCTATCTGTGGGCCGAAGGCAACGACTCCATCTACCGGATGTGGGGCGGCTCCGTCGAGAACGGCGACGTGATCCGCTACGCCATCCGCCCGCTGCTGATGGACTTCGTGGAGAAGGCCGACGCCGCCCTGCAGAATGGCAGCCACCGCGCCGCCGACCTGCGTTTCGGGCACGACACCTCCATCCTGCCGCTCTTCGCCCTGCTGGGCGTGGATGACCCGCAGGGCCGCGTGTTCCCCTACAAAGAGGCCCACAAGCACGGCTGGTACGCCTTCTTCCAGGTCCCGATGGCCACCAACATCCAGATGATCTTCTACCGCAACAACAAGGGAGAGGTCCTCACCAAGATCCTCTACAACGAGAGCGAGATCCGGCTTCCGGGCATCGAGCCCGTCTCCGGCCCCTACTACAGCTGGCCCGAGCTGCGCGCCCATTTCTTCCGCCTCTGCGAGAAGGCCGCCGAGCCCTGGAACCGCCATCCGTAGCGGCGTCTCTCCCGGAACGGAAAATGTCTTTTTTCAGTCACGGAATTGCATTTTTGCGATTCTGTGACTATTTTTACGTGAAAACCGCAAGCAAAACGACATGACCGTTTCTACCCACTCCCTGCTGCGCCGCACGCTGGCCGTCTGCGCAGCCCTCCTGACCTTGTTCTCCTGCCGGCAGCAGGAGCCGGCTCCCACCGTACCAGAAACGGGCAGGCCCGCCTGGCCGGAAGTGACCCGCGAGACCAAGCCCTGGACCCGCTGGTGGTGGCCCGCCAGCGCCGTGGGCACCTCCGATATCGACACCATGCTCGACCAGTATGCCGCAGCCGGCCTGGGCGGCATGGAAGTGACGACCATCTACGGCGCCAAGGGCTATGAAGACCGCTACCTGGACTACCTCTCCCCCGCCTGGATGGACCTCTTCACCTACACGCTCACGCAGGCGGAGAAGCACGACCTCGGCATCGACCTGGCCAACGCCTCCGGCTGGCCTTTCGGCGGCCCCTGGGTGAAGCCCGAAGACGCCTGCCGCTATCTGGCACACCGGGAATTCAAGCTGAAAGGCGGCGAACGCCTGCAGGAGAAGATAGCGCTCCGGGAGGAGCCGATGGTCCGCACCATCGGCACGCCGGACCGGATCGAGGAAATGAGCTATCCCATCGCCACCAACGACCGCCTGCAGGAGCACGCCTACGAACAGGTGCGCTACCCGCTGGAGCTCCCGCTGATCGCCGTGACGGCCCACGGCCCGGACGGCGCCTATGAGGAGCTGACCGGCCGGGTGCAGCCGGACGGCACCCTCGACTGGACGGCGCCGGAAGGCGACTGGACGGTCTGCGCGCTGTTCCTGGGCTGGCACGGCAAGCTCGTGGAGCGCGCCGGTCCCGGCGGCGAGGGCGACGTGATCGACCATTTCTCCGGCCCCGCCATCGAGCGCTACCTGCAGAAGTTCGACGAAGCTTTTGCGGGCCGCGACGTCAGCGGCATCCGCTACTATTTCAACGACTCCTACGAGGTGGACGACGCCCGGGGCGACTCCGACTGGACGCCGGAATTCTTCGCGGAGTTCCAGGCCCGCCGCGGCTATGACCTCAAGCCGCACATGGCCGAACTGCTCCGCCTCGCCGGGGATCCGCAGGTGCAGGACCGCGTGGTCTTCGACTACCGCGAGACCATCGGCGAACTGCTGCGCGAGAAGTATTCCATGCTCTGGCAGCAGTGGGCGGCCCGTCAGGGCAAGGGCATCCGCAACCAGGCCCACGGCTCCCCCGCCAACATCCTGGACCTGTACGGCGTGAGCGACGTCCCCGAGACGGAGGGCCGCAGCATCATCGGCATGAAGACCGCCTCCTCGGCCGCCCATGTGACCGACAAGCCGCTCACCTCCTCCGAGTCCGCCACCTGGCTGAACGAGCATTTCCACGCCACCCTGGGCGATGTCAAGACCTCCGTGGACACTTATTTTCTGTCCGGCGTCAACCACATCTTCTACCACGGCACCTGCCTCTCGCCGGACGACGCTCCCTGGCCGGGCTGGCTCTTCTACGCCGCCGTCCATTTCCAGCCGACCAACCCGTTCTGGAAGGACTTCGGCGCCTTCAACGCCTACGTGACCCGCTGCCAGAGTTTCCTGCAGGCGGGCCGGCCGGACAACGACTTATTGCTCTTCTTCGACGCCACCGACCTGCTCTCCGAGCGCGGGCGGGAGCCGCTGCTCTTCCACATGACGCAGAACACCCCGGCGCAGAGCGCCATCGGCAAGACGGCCGAGGCCCTCTACAACCGCGGCTATACCTGGGACTACATCACGGACAGGATGGTCCGGGACAACATCAGCGCCGACCGCGGGGAACTCGTGACCCTGGGCGGCAGCCGCTACAAGACCCTCATCCTGCCCGCCTGCGACAAGATGTACCTCTCCACCTTCGAAAAGCTCCTGGACCTGGCGAAGAAGGGCGCCACCATCCTGGTGGAAGGAGAGCTGCCGAAGGATGTCCCCGGGCTGTCCCGCCTGGAAGAGAACCGAGCCCGGCTGCAGCAGCTCAAGGGCTCCCTGCGCTTCCGCGAAGAAGGCGGCGTGCAGACCGCCCGCGTCGGCCGGGGCCGCATCTGCGTGTCCGGCGACCTGGACGCCCTGCTTGCCGGAGCCGGCGTGACCCGCGAACGGATGTACGACCTCGGCCTGCAGTGCATCAGCCGCGTCAAGGACGACGGCGGCCGCTACTATTTCCTGAAAAATCCCACGCCGGAAGCCGTCTGCGGCTGGGTCCCGGTCGATGCCGTCTGCGGCAGCATCGCGGTCTATGACCCGATGGACGGCCGCCTCGGTTTCGGGCGCATGCGCCGGAGCGAGAACGGCAAGGCCGAGGTTTATCTGCAGCTGGAGCCGGACCAGTCCCTGCTGCTGGAGACCTTCGCCGGCAGCTATGAGGGCGAGGCCTTCCCCTTCTACACACCTGCAGACGAGGCCGTTCCCGTCCGGGGCGACTGGCGCATCCGCTTCACCGAAGGCGGCCCGACCCTCCCTCCCGCCCGCACGGTGGGCACGCTGAGCTCCTGGACCCTGTTCGGCCGCCCGTACGAGGCCTTCGCCGGCACCGCCGAATACAGCATCCGGCTCGCTCCCGCAGCCGGGACGGCCGAGGCCTGGGCGCTCGACCTGGGCGACGTGCGCGAGAGCGCCAGCGTCTGGCTGGACGGCAAATGCCTGGGGACCCTGTTCGAGGCGCCCTGGACCGTGCTGCTCACGCAGGAACAGGCCGCCCGCGGCGGAGAACTGACCGTCCGGGTGTCCAACCTGGCCACCAACCGCATCAGCGACATGGACCGCAAGGGCCAGCCCTGGAAGATCTTCTACAACGCCAACATCCAGCCGCGCCTGCCCGTCAGCCGGGCGGCGGACGGCAGCTTCACGGCCGCCAAATGGCCCCTGCGCGACTCGGGCCTGCTGGGGCCGGTCACGCTGACGCCGCTGAAGGCAGCGGAATAAAAGAAATCCCGGGTTGACAGCCCGGGATGTTCTTTTTTACTGGGAGAGTCCTTCGAAGAAGCTCAGGAGCGCGTCCAGGACGGCCTGGGCTTTCGGATCGACATCCTGGGTATGCCAATACAGCTGCTGTTTGTCATTGGGATCGTACTCCAGTTCGACCGAATAGATGGTGCCGCCGGTCAGCGCGTCATCCTTCTTGTAATCGCCCAGGTCGCGGGCGTGGAGCCCGAGCAGCTCGGCCTGCAGCGCCTCCACCTGCTCGTCGCCGATGTCAAACTGGTCGTGATGCTCTTCCCTGCCGAAACGGTTATCGACGTCCAGGTCGATCACGACCCACGGCTGCACCCCTTCCCCGGCCTGCAGCATATAATGGTCGGTGCCGCGTCCCGCCACGCGCTTGACGACGACCTCGCAACGGACGACCGGTTTTTTGTCGCGGACGGCTTTCTCGCGCCACGGCGCAAAGAAACGCTCGATCATATTGTAGGCCGAAAGGGCCTCGTTCTTGACATGATGGCCGTACCAGCGGGCGTTCACCTTCTGTCCGGAATCGTACTCCTGGTAGATGCGGTAGGCGTAGCCGCCCGAGATGGGTTCGTCCAGATTGTAGCCGTCCAGTTTATAGACCTTGGCCTCGGCCAGCATCGTCTGGAGCGAATCCACGGTTTCCTGCCCGACCGGATACTCCGCACGGATCTCCGGCTCGCGGAACCGGTTGCCAATCTTGAGGGCGACCACGACCCTGGGCGTCGTACCGGGGTCGGCGATCAGTTCGCAATAGTCCTTGCCCAGCCCGGCGGAGCCGGACTCGGCATAGCTGCAATAGGTGAGTTTCCCCTGGGGCGCCTTCCCCGAGCAGGCTGCACCGAACAATCCAAGAGCCATGACGATCAACAATTTAAGTTTCATACAAAAAGGCATTTTTACAAAAATACACAATTATTTCAAAAATCCTCGTATCTTTGGACTGATTAAAAATTGTTGGTATGAAGATATCCATTCTCCCGTGGATGGCCGCAGCGCTCATGCTGCTGGCCTCCTGCACCTCTTCCGACAAGGGTTTCCGGACGGAATCCCGCACATTCGACCAATCTTCGGATCATGCCCAGCTGACCCTGGACGCCACGCTGCCGGTCGCCACGACCCCGGGCGCGGCCGTGATGCGCCAGACCCTCGTCGATGTGATGGACCAGGCGCTCTGCCGGATCGATTCGGAAGACGGCAAACGCCTTTTCCCCCGCTTCGAGGGCGACATCAACGACAGCGAAGCCCTTTTCTCCTACTATGAGCAGCAGGGGCTCGCCGCGCTGGAAGCGAAGGCCAAGGCCTTTGCCGACATGCGCGCCGAGGGCATCCGCGAGTCCACGACCCTGACGGACGAAGAGAAAGAAAAATATATCGCCGAGACGCCCGGCTACGGTTTCGGCTTCCACCTCGACAAGGTGCACGAAACGGACAAGATCGCCGTCTTCGACTCCGAGAACTACATCTACCTGGGCGGGGCGCACGGCGGCATCACCGGCGAAGGGCCGATGACCTTCGACAAGCAGAGCGGCATGCGCCTGCGGGCCTTCTTCGAGCCGGGCAGCGAAGTGCCGATGCAGCCGCTGCTGCGCAAGGGCATGCTGTCCTATTTCCAGGAGCGCATGGAGGCGGCCGGCTCCACCCTGGAGATGCATCTCCACCTCCGGGACGATGGTCTGATCCCGCTCCCGCAATGGGCCCCGATGCCTACGGCAGACGGGCTGAAGTTCATCTACCAGCAGTATGAGGTGACCGCCTACGTGGACGGCATGCCGGAGTTCACCCTGACCTACGACGAGGTGGCTCCCTACCTGCTCCCGGAGGCCAAAGCGGACCTGGGACTGTGAGACGCATCGTCGTCAAGATCGGCACGAATGTGCTGACGCGCCCGGACGGCACGCTGGACGTGACGCGCGTGTCCGCGCTGGTGGACCAGGTGGTCTGCCTGCGCCGCAGCGGCTGGGCGGTGGTGATCGTGAGTTCGGGTGCCGTGGCCTGCGGCCGCACGGAGCTGCGGCTGGATGACGACCTGGACAGCGTGGAGCAGCGGCAGCTGTATTCCGCCGTGGGCCAGGTCCGGCTGATGGACCTCTACTACCGGCTCTTCCGCGACTACGGCCTGCAGGTGGGCCAGGTCCTGACCACCAAGCGCAACTTCGAGACGGAGCGCGAGCGGGAGAACCAGCGCGCCTGCATGGAGGTCATGCTCCAGCACGGCGTGGTCCCGATCGTCAACGAGAACGACACCGTGAGCGTCACGGAGCTGATGTTCACCGACAACGACGAACTCTCCGGGCTGATCGCGGAAATGGTCGGCGCGGAGGCGCTCGTCCTGCTGAGCAACATCCCGGGCCTGTACGACCGCCAGCCGGATGATCCGCAGGCGCGGGTGATCCGCACGGTCCGCTGTGCCGATGACCTGTCCGGCTGCATCCGCGAAGAGAAGAGCGCCTTCGGGCGCGGCGGCATGTTCTCCAAATACAACACGGCGCGGCGCGTGGCCGCAGGCGGCATCCGCGTACTGATCGCGGACGGCAAGCGCGAGCGGATCCTGCCGGACCTGCTGGAGCGCCCGGAGCAGACGGTTTTCACGGAATTCCTCCCCTGAACCCCCTGTCATCCTGAACCCTTGTCATTCTGAACGAAGTGAAGAATCTGTTCGAATCAGCCAAACGGGCGGCGGCGCAGGTGGCGCTGCTCCCCGACCCGGAGCGGACGGCCGCCCTGCAGGCCGTCGCGGACGCCATCCGTACCCACGGCGCAGCCCTTCTTGCCGCCAACGGAGAAGACCTCGCCCGGATGGATCCGGGCAATCCCCTGTACGACCGGCTCCGGCTCGATGCGGCGCGGCTGGAAGGCATCGCCTCCGACATGGACCACGTGGCGGCGCTTCCCTCGCCGCTGGGCCGCATCCTGGAGGACCGCACCCAGCCCAACGGGCTGCGGCTCCGCAAGGTCAGCGTGCCCTTCGGCGTGATCGGCGTCATCTATGAGGCGCGGCCCAACGTGACCTTCGACGTGTTTTCCCTCTGCTTCCGGAGCGGCAACGCCTGCATCCTCAAGGGAGGCCGCGACGCCGAAGCGTCCAACCGGGCCGCCGTGTCGCTGATCCGCCGCACCCTGGCGGAACTGGGCCTGCCGGAAGACGCCGTGACGCTGCTTCCGCCCACCCACGAAGCGGTCGGAGAACTGCTCGGCGCCGTGGGATACGTGGATCTCGTCATTCCGCGCGGCGGACGCCGGCTCATCGATTATGTCCGGGACCATGCCCGGGTGCCCTGCATCGAGACCGGCGCCGGCGTGGTCAACACCTACTTCGATGCGGCCGCCGACCTGGAGACCGGAAAACGTATCGTGCTCAATGCCAAGACGCGCCGGGTCTCCGTGTGCAACGCCCTCGACTGCCTGATCGTCCATCGCGACCGGCTCCCGGACCTGCCGGAACTGATGGCGCCCCTTGCCGCACACGATGTGCTGATCTATGCCGACACGCCCGCCCTGGCGGTCCTGCAGGGGAAGTATCCCCGGCTGGAAGCCGCCACGCCGGAGTCTTTCGGCACGGAATATATGGATTACAAGATGGCCGTGCGGACCGTAGCCTCCCTGGACGAGGCGCTCTCCCACATCGCCCGCTACGGATCCGGCCACAGCGAGAGCATCGTCACGGCCGACCCGGCGGCGGCCGCCCGCTTCCAGGCGGAAGTCGATGCGGCCTGCGTCTATGTCAACGCGCCGACGAGTTTCACCGACGGGGCCCAATTCGGACTGGGCGCCGAGATCGGGATCAGTACCCAGAAACTCGGCGCCCGCGGCCCGATGGGCCTTCGCGAAATCACCACCTACAAGTGGCTCATTGACGGAAACGGCCAGGTCCGGCCCTAAGGCAAAGGCTTCAGGCCCTCCCATTTGACATCCCAGGTACCGTCTTTCGGGAATCCGGGATTCTTCTCGGTGCAGCCGTCATAGCCGGCGCACATCAGCGCCACGGCCGTGAGCAGCCCGCCGTTGCCGGGCAGATAGCAGCGCAGCCGGTCGTCCTGGTAGTTGTGCCCGTTGGGCAGGTAGGTATTGGTCCGCTGGTCCATCAGGATGGCGTCGAGGGCCTTCTCCGGCTCACCCAGCCGCACGGCGTTCATGCAGGTGGTCGGGAAATCCCAGCCCCAGGTCTCGTCCCAGTTCCAGTTCTCCATCACCCAGTCGGAGGTGTTTTTCATCAGCGCGGGATCCATCTGCGGCGTCTGCGGCAGCACGCCCATGGCCACGAGCACGGCCATGTGGTCGGAATACATGCGGATGTCCTCGTAGGTGTCCGGCTCGCTCTCGGCCGCCAGATAGAGGCCGTTCCTGGAGGCCAGCGGGGAGAGTTTGGCGATGATCTCGTCCCACACCGCATTGCGCTCCAGCCCCTTGCGCTCCCGCCACAGCTGGGCGGTGCTCAGGCCGAAATGCCAATAGGACAGCTCGAAGGGCGGGTTGACCGTCTTGGACGCCTTGAGCGTCTCCTGGGCGGCGATGCAGCCCTTGAGGATGTAGCGGTCGTGTTCGGCGTCATAGTCCGCGAAGTCGGCCATGAACTCGGCCGTCTCCATGACCAGGTCGAAGTAGCGGTCGATCACCTCCTGCGAGGGCTTCGCGCGCCAGAGCAGTTCGGCCAGATAAATCAGGTGCGGCTGCTGCCAGATCAGGAAAGAACCCGTATTGGAAGGCGCCTCCAGGCCGGAGGGATCCGTCATCTTCATCCAGCGCACGCCCTTGAAGCCCTGCCGCTCCGCGATGCTGCGGGCCACCGGCTCCACCTTGCCGTACCAGGGCAGGGTCCGCGCGAGGAGGTCTTCGTGTCCCCACAGCGGGAAATGGGCCTGGTGCCACCAGATCATCTCCATGTGGAACTTGCCGTACCAGGAGTTGTAGGTCAGGCCCGTCTCCTGCGGCGGCACGTCGCCGGCGCAGTTGACCGCCAGCAGGTACTGGCTCAGCACCACGCGGCGCTCCAGTTCGGGGGCGCGGGGATCGGTGCAGCGGCTGAAGTCCACGACGCCGCCCTCGTCCCAATATTTGCGCCACCAGGCGGCGGAGGCCTTGCGGGAAGCTTCCGCGGACTCGGCGGTGAGCGAAGGTTTCTCTTCGCAGAAGAGCGCCGTGAAGTTGAGCGCGTGGTCCGAGGCGGTCAGGCGGGCTTCGTTGCGCGCCACCATCTCCAGGGCCCCGTTGTCAAAGGAGACCTTGACATAATAGACCGTCCCGCCGAGCGTGTGGCGCAGGACGGCGACGCCGTCTCCCTGCTCCACGATCTCGGTCTGGTGCAGCTCATCCTTGCTCCAGTCGCAGGCATCGTCGGAGTGCCCGCCCGTCGGGTACGGGAAGCGGAAACGGATGGCGATCGGCGCGTCCGAGCGGACGCTCGCGGCGACCATGTCCTTGTCCGGGTCGCAGGACGTCAGCACGTGATACAGGGCGCCGTCGGACAGGAAGGCGGAGTGGAGCACGCCCTCGCGCAGGTCCAGGGTCTGGTCGATCCCGGAGAGGGTGGCTTCATCGATGTCCGCCAGGCCGATCACGCCGAGATGCAGGCGGTGGGGATTGACGCGATACCAGTTGGAGGCCAGTTCTCCGCGGCCTCCGCGAATCTGGCAGGCATACAGTTCTTCCCGTCCCCGGCCGAAGTCCGAGGGGCGGAGCGTCTCCTCGAAGCGGAGCCCTTCCGGGTTGTCGAAACTGTGCCAGCCCCACTGGGACTGGGTCCCGAGGGGAACGCCCTTGCTGTAACGCTCAGGGAAAGTCTGCAGGCCGGTCACGTCCGCCGTGAAGGCGAAACGGCCGTTGCCGACGGACAGGGACGCGAGCGGATCCATCTCCGTCACATGGGGGTTGTTGCGCACCAGAAGCGCGCCGCGGTCGATCCTGCCGCTGCACGCGGACAGCGCCAGGAGGATCGGGAACAGGAGGGTGATACGTTTCATGGTATTTTGGTTAATTATCGGTTGTTTTCCAGACCTTTGTGCCAGAAGCGGGCGGTGATGTCCTCTCCGTGGAAATACAGCCGCTGGTTGGTCGTGGGACTGTTGAGCGGGCCCAGGGCCGCGATGTACGGACCCAGCTTGACATAATCGAATGCGGCTTGGATCTCCGGCTCGACCTCCGTCCGTCCGGAATAGAGCGCGCGGGCGATGCCGGGATGCGCCTCCCGGAGATGGGCGGCGATGCGCAGCAGGGCCTCCGGATCCCTCCCCTCCCCAAGCAGCAGGAAGCAGTTGACGCCGAAATTGTCGGCGATGAGCCGGTCCACGTCCTCCGGCGTCAGTTCCACGCCCAGATCCTGCTGCAGGAACGGGGTGTGGCACCCGGGACAAGAACCCCGGCAGTTGGAAATCTCAACTGCCAGGGTCACCTTGTCCGGAATCTCCTCGAGGACGACGTCCGTGAGCTCCGGGATGTACTTAATCATTGGCCACAGGCACGTCCTTCGGCGTGTAGTAGCGGGCCCGGGCCTCCACCTGGCGCGGCTCGGCGAAGGAGGACACCCGCTTGAGGTAGCCGATCACGCGCGTGAGATAGTCGAGGTTGGTGCTGCCGCACTTGGGGCACTGGGTGAGCGTGTCCTTGCTGATGTAGCCGCAGTCGTTGCACACGGTGTTGCGGCAGTTGAAGGTGAAGTAGTTGGTGCCGTAGTGGGCCGCCGTGT
>CAMHIP010000003.1 GCA_946185205.1 uncultured Bacteroidales bacterium
CACCGCCATCGAAGCAGCCGGGCTCATCGTGAGCCTGGCCTTCGTGGTCATTATCTCCTGCTATACCTGGCAGCAGCTGGCCATCACGCGGGTTGCCAGGGACTATAAGCGCCTGTACGCGCTGACCGGCGGGCAGGAGTGGATTTCCGCCTGGCCCGGCGAGATGGCGACCGTGCAGGACCGGGTCCCGGACGTTGAGGCGGCCGGGAGACTCCAAAGTCATGGGATGGCGGTCTGGTTCGATGGAAAATGGGCGCAGGGGAATCCTTCTGTCTATGAGATCGATCCGGAGATCTTCGAGTTCCTGCCGCAGACTTTTGTCTCCGGGGACGAGCGCATCCTGCAGGACCGGAGTCAGGTCATCCTGGGCGAAGCTTTCGCGAAGAAAATCTCTCCGGACCTGGATCCGGTGGGCAAGACCATCGTGGTCCGCAGCGACACCTGCGTGGTCGGGGGCATCGTCCGGGGGAATGACAAGTCCATCCTGAAGGAAGCGGACGTCTATCGCGCTTTCAAGGAGCCCGACACGCCCTCTTCGTCAGAATTTATCATCCCCGTCGATCTGGTCCTGCTTCGCCTGCGGGAAGGGGCCGACCATCAGGCGGTGCGGGCGCTCATCGATACCGTGGTGACCCGGGAGTTCGCCCCGATGTACTCCGTCAATAAACCGGAGCGGCGGATGACCCTGCCGTTCCGGGAGCTCTATTTTCAGGAGACGGGAAGTGTCATCAGGCATGGCAATGCCACCTGGGTGTATGTGTTGCTGGCTGTCGGGCTGCTGCTGCTCTCGTCAGCGCTCTTCAATTATATCAACCTCAGCGTGGCCCTGGCAGGCAAGCGGGCGAAGGAGATGGCCATCCGATCCACCCTGGGAGAGTCTGCGGAGCGGATCCGCTGGCGATATGTCTCGGAGGCCATCCTGTTCGTGGTACTTTGCCTGGCGCTTGCCCTGCTGCTGGCCAAGGCGCTTGAGCCCGTGTTCAACCGCTATCTGGTCGGCGATGTCCGCCTGGAGGTGTCCCTCTCTCCGCTCTACCTGTGTGCATACGCCCTGCTGGCCGTCGTCATCGGGCTGGTCTCTGGCCTGGTCCCTGCCCGGATGACATCGCGCTACCAGGCGGTGGAGATCATCAAGGGAGAGCAGCGCCGCCAGACCAAGACCCTGTTCTCCAAGGTCTTCATCATCATCCAGAACGTGATCACCGTGGCGCTGATTTCCCTGGCGCTGGTGATGGAACTCCAGTACCACCATTTGATGGATATGCCCCTGGGAGTTGACTTGGACGGGTTGTATTTCACGAGCTGCGACGGCAAGGATGTCCTGGCATCCAAACCCTATGTTGACCGTTTGGGTAAGAGCAACGGTTATCCCGGTGCGGGGCAAATGTCTTTTACTACGACGGTGGAAGGGCAGAAAGTCCTGGTAGGGATCCTTCAATGCGACGGGACAGCTTTCGATATGTTCGGATTCGGGGTCGTGGAAGATTTCGGTACGCCGAGGAATAACTCCTTGTGGTTCACCGAATCTGCTGCCAGGGTATTCTCCCTGGACAAGGAGAATCTCTCCCTGCCGGATGCGTTCAAGTGGGTGGTCGGAAACTCCCATGTGGGCGGGATCATCCGGGATTTCGCCATCAAGGGGCCGACTGAGGTGGACGGCAACCAGCTCGGCATCGTGTCCATCGAAAAACTGGAGGGCAACTCCACAGTCGTCCTGAAGCTCAACCGCTTCGATGCTGAAGTGCGCGCGGAATTAAAAGAAATCAGCCGGGCCGAAAGCCTGCGGTTTACGGGAGCGGAAGAATATGGGGAAAAGTATTACGGATACATCCCGGAGTTGATTGAGAAAAGCATGGAGACAACACGCAACTTCGTAAGCCTGATCGAACTCTTCATGCTCCTGGCAACCCTCATCTCCCTCTTGGGTCTCGTCGCTATGAGCACGTACTATGCCGCGATGCAGACCCGGGACATCGCTGTGCGCAAGGTATTCGGTGGCAGCGTCGCCACGGAGACGGGGCGTTCCGTGAAGGAATATCTGGTGCTGGTCGGCGTCGCCGTCCTCATGGGAATTCCCATTGCCGTCTTCTTGGCCGAACGGTATTTGCGCCAGTTCTGGTACCGGATCGATCACTACGGGTGGGTGTTCGCCGCCGGGGCCGTTATCGCCCTGCTGATCTCCTTCCTTGCCGTGCTCTGGCAGACGCTGCGCGCCGCCCGGACCAACCCGGCGGTCGAATTGAAAAAAGAATAGTTACCGGATGGAAGCAAAATGGTCCAAATACCGGTTGGCTGCGGCAAGTTCCGGGAGATTTTTCTCCAGGAACGCGGCGCAGTACAACTCCCGGAAACGGCAGAGTTCCTCCCACATGGCGCTGCGTGCCTGCTTGCTTGCGTTCTGCCTTCCATACCGGATGGTCAGGTCAATAAGCTCCTGGAAACGGGCAAAGGCACTCTGGGCACGATTTTCTTTCCCGGCTTCCAGCGCTTTCAAGACACGGGAAGTTTCGCTGCCGATGTTGGCCATCTGCTGCGGAAAGGTAAGTTCGGCCCAGCGGCCGTTTTCCAGGGAAGCGTGCTGCATTTATGCTGTGATGAATCTATCGACAATGGATTTGATGGAATCCCGGACTTCCGGATTCTCAACGTCCCGTGAAGGATTTCCCTGCCAGGAGCGGATATTGATGAGTGAGTCGAATTCAATGAAATCCTCGCCTCCTTCTTCCACCCAGAGATTGAATCCCCAGAGGTTTTCCTGTGCAGAGCCGTCTTCTAAAAGAAGTCGCTCCAAATCTGCGTGCAGATCGGCATCAACGGCCAGGATGCCGCGCTTTACATCGGCCACGCATTTTATCATGTCGCCGAAGGTGCTTTGTGCCAGCTCTTTGAGTTCCGATATGGAGATTGCCTGCTGAAGGATTTGCATAATCAAGTGTTTTGACAAAGATACAAATAAATATGAAAAGTTACCTGAAATTCCTCTCCCGCAATAAGCTCTACACCGCCATCGAAGCAGCCGGGCTCATCGTGAGCCTGGCCTTCGTGGTCATTATCGGCACCTCGATCCGGGACCAGCTGCGCATTTCCCGTGCTCCGGACGGACAGGAAAACCTGTACCTGCTCGGCCCGCCCTCGGATCCCGTGTTGGAATACCGGCAGCAGGAAGAACTGGCCGCACTGCCGGAACTGCTGCAGACGGCGGCTTTCGTCCGCGCGGAAATGAATGTCTTGACCGACGGGGTGCCTCACCGGGCCCGTATCCTGCTGGCGGACGCCGGCTTGCTGGACATGGTGCCGCTGGAGGTTCGCGCGGGAAGCCCGGACCTGTTCCGGTCCGGTCCGGGCATTCTGGTCACGGAATCCGCCGCACGCAAGTTCTTTCCCGGACAGGATCCTTTGGACAAGATGCTGGAGATGCGCAGCGTCTCCGGGCGTGACGAGCGGGGGGCGGAGACCGTCCTTTCCTCCATCGTTGGCGTGATTGAGGATCCTTCCTTCACGATCCTGGATGATTTTGATTTCCTGGTCAGTTTCCAGGCGCCCATTCCGGCGGTGCGGGCCTATCGCGATTCGGATATGCGCCATACCGGGGCGGGCATGGTGGTCCATCTGCTGGCCCGGACCACGCCCGGGGTGGATATCCCGGAGGTGTCCGCCAAGTATGTGCAGCTGTTCGGATGGTTCCTGAACAAGGAGGAGAAGGAAGGGCCGATGCTGACCCCGTACGAGGACCTGTTTTTCGCTTCGGAGATACGCTCGCTGGGAATCCGCCACGGCAACCGCCTTTATCTGGTGGTCCTTGTGATCCTGGGGCTGCTCCTGCTCGCTTTTGCCGTACTGAATTATATCAATCTCAGTCTGGCCGCCTGCGGGGGCCGGGCGCGGGAGATGGCGACGCGCCGGCTGGTCGGAGAGTCGCGGGGCGGTGTGATCCGGCGCTGCCTGCGCGAGTCTGTCCTGTTCGTGCTCGTGTGCTTCGTGCTGGCCGCTTTGCTGGCCTGGGCGGTAGCTCCGCTGCTGAACAGCATCCGGCCTGTCGGGCTGACGGTCCCGTTGCGGGCGCATTTCGATGGATTCTTCCTGTTGCTGGGCATCGTCTCCGTCCTGGGGATTGGCGGTCTTGTCGGGCTGCTCCCGGCCTTTTCCCTGGCATCGTGGCTTCCGCTGGATGTCGTCTCCGGCAGGATCCGCCGCAGGCGGAAAATGGGGTTCAACCAGGTCAGCATCGTCATCCAGTCCGCCCTTGCCCTGCTGCTCGTGGTCCTATCCATCACGATGGAGAAGCAGTTCCGCCATCTGCGGACGCTGGATACCGGGATCTCCCCGGTGCAGGACCTGTATTATTTCCATCCGGATTTCTATCAATCCCTGACAGGACTGGCCAACCGGCTGGCGGCGTCTCCCCAGGTGGACGAAACGTGTTTCGCCAATGGATTTCCTACACATATCCGTATGAAGACAGTGATAGACAAGACCTATACTGCCCAGGTCATCGATTGTGACAGTGTCGCTTTCCGGCTGCTGGGTTTCCGGGAAGCCCTGCGCTTCGAGCAGCCTCATTCCGGGACGGTCTGGCCGGTCCGGAGCGCTTTCCTGGCGCTGGACATTTCTTCCGATCAGCCGGACCCGTCCCGGTTGGGCTATCTCGGAGAGGATTGTAGCATTGGCGGTATGCTGGAGGATTTCCGGCTGGCGCCGGTCAACGCAGAATTGCGGGACAATACCCTGGGCGCCGTGCGGGTCACCGTGCCTGAAAGAGCCTCGTCGGGCCTGCTGGTCCGTACGCGCGGCAATCACAGGGAGTTCGACCGTTTCTTCAAGGAGACGGCGACGGAATATTGCCGTTCGGAACTGGGGATGGACCTCGCTTTCGAAGGAAAATACAACGAATGCGGTTATCTGGAGGACCTCATCGCGCGGGATTACGACGACCTGCACCGTTTCACGCGGCTCGTCGAGGTCTTCAGCCTGATCATTATCCTGCTCTCCATGCTGGGCCTGCTCGCGATGAGCACCTGGTATGCGGACACCCATACCAAGGGGATCGCCATCCGCAAGGTCTTCGGCGGCACGATGAACAGCGAGACCCGGCGCGCCGTGCTTTCCTATATGTCGTGGGTGGCCGTGGCGCTGGTCCTGGCCGTGCCGGCCGGCGTCATGCTGGTCCGGCGCTTCCTGGAATATTATCCCGAGCGGATCAGCGGCTGGTGGTGGATTATTGTCGTGGCGGTGCTGCTGATCCTGGCCGTTTCCTTCGTCTCCGTGCTCTGGCAGACGCTGCGCGCCGCCCGGACCAACCCGGCGGTCGAATTGAAAAAAGAATAAAAAGATGCCCGATCAGGTCGGGCATGACGTGCAGTGATATGGCATTACGTGAAGCGTCATTCCCGGCTTGACCGGGAATCTCAAAAATAAAAGTAATGAAAAGTTATTTGAAATTCCTCTCACGCAATAAGCTCTACACCGCCATCGAGGCGGTGGGGCTGGCCGTGAGCCTTGCATTTGTGATCCTGATCGGCTCATACGTCGTGCAGCAGTATGAGGTGGCGCACGAGTCGCCGGCATGGAAGCGCACCTTCGCGCTGGGCAGCGACGATTTCCTGGGCCTGACCTATTGGGACAAGGAAGAGCTGGAAATGAACATCCCGGAAGTGGAGGATGCCACACACATGGCGCTCCTCTGGCAGCCGCTCATCCAAAGCGGCGAATCGGTCTTCCAGGTCTCCGGGATCGAAGCCGACGCCGATTTCTTCAGGGTATTCCCGCAGTACCGCCTGCTGGAAGGCAGCCTGGAGGACTTCGTGGGCAAGGACGACATCCTCATCAGCGAGTCCCTGGCCCGGAAGACCGGTGCCCAAATTGGCCAAACGATAAAGGTGGACAAGGAAGACCGTACCATCAAAGGCACATTTGCCGATTTTGACAGTCGCGCCTTCTTTATGCCGATGGACATCATCACGAACATCTCCGCCACCTGGGCGGCCGAATCGGAAAAGGCGTTCAACAGCATCGGCAACTACACCACCTGGTTCCGCGTGCGCGAGGATGCGGACCCGGCCGCAGTCCAGGCCAAAGTGAACGCCCTGCTGCACAGGAACTACGACCCCACCTGGTCCGCGGAAAGGGTGGACAAGTGGCGCGCCTACCGCATGGACGAGGCGTTCTTCTTCACCGGCAGCAGCAACGGACTCACCCGCACGGGCAACGCCCAGATGCTGCGTCTCCTGACCGTTGTCGTGCTGCTGCTCCTGCTGTCGGCCGTCTTCAACTATGTGAACCTGAGCCTGGCCCTCACGGGCAAACGGGCCAAGGAAATGGCCACCCGGCGGCTGCTTGGGGCCGACAGGGCCGGCATCCTGTGGAAGTACATCGGCGAATCCGTGGCCTTCACCGCCGTCTGCTTTGCCGCGGCGCTGCTGTTGGCCGACTTGCTGGTTCCCATGATGAACGAGCTGGTTTCCTCCAGCGACCCGGACGAGATGATGCTGGGCCTTGACTCCAGCGTGCGGCTTTCTTTCTTGCTCACGCCCGGGTATATCCTGGCCTACCTGGCCGGCATCCTGGTCCTGGGCGTCATTAACGGGTTGCTTCCGGCCATCGTCGCCTCCCGCTACCAGCCCATCGACGTCATCAAAGGCACGCTCCGGCGCCGCAACAAGATGGTCCTGAGCAAGGTGTTCATCGTGGTGCAGAACGTCCTTTCGGTCTTCCTGATCGCCCTGGCGCTGGTGATGGAGGTGCAGATGCGGCACATGCTTACAAGGCCGATGCATTCCGCCACGGAGAACCGCTTCTACATCGAATACTCCGCCCAGAACTACGACGCCATGAAGCTTTTCAAGGACAAGGTGGAACAGCTTCCCTTTGTGACCAAGGCCGGCGTGGGGCGCGGAATCCCCGGAATGATCAACATGACGATGGGCGTGAAAGTGGACGAAGAGCATCATGTCGATATGCCGGTCATCCTTTGCGATTCCACTTATTTCCAATTGCTTGGACTGGAGGTGGAGGAAGACTTCGGCCATCCGCTGGTGCATTCGCTTTGGATGAGCCGGAGCGCCTTCAATGCCGCGGCGGTGTCGGACACGTCCACCGTCTTTCCCCGGAGGATCAACATGAACGGCGCCCAGCCGGAATTCATCGGCGGTGTCGTGGCCGATTATCCTACCCGGCCGGCTTCCGAGAACAACCAGAATCCGAACGGCGGTGTCATCGTCACCCGGGTGGAAGAACTTCGCTATTCCAATTGCCTCCTGATCGGCACGACCGGGGAGGACAAGTCCTACGAGGACCGGATCCGGCAGGCCTACCGGGAATACCGTCTGGAGACTACCGGCGTTGAAGATCCAGCCTGGCGGTACGGCTTTATCCGGGACATCCACCGCAAGCAGCTGGCGCCTGTACAGCGCACATTGCGGCTAGTGGAACTCTTCGCCGTCCTGGCCGTGCTTATTTCCCTGCTGGGACTCCTTGCCATGAGCACCTATTTCGCCGATGAAAACACCAAGCAGATTGCGGTGCGCAAGGTCTTCGGCTCCGATGTCTCGCAGGAGACCTGGCGCTCGGTCCGCAGCTACATGCTCCTGGTGGGCGGCGCCTGCCTCATCGGCATCCCGCTGGCCGTCTGGGCCGCGCGGGTCTATCTGGAACGTTTCGCCTACCGGATCGAAGGCTACGGCTGGGTGTTCGCCGCCGCGGCCGTGCTCTCCCTGGCCATCGCCTTCGGCACGGTACTCTGGCAGACGCTGAAAGCGGCCCGGACCAACCCGGCGGTGGAGTTGAAGAAAGAATAGAGTTCTTTTGAAACCTTTTCAATTCTTTTCATTTTTGGGTCTATCCTTTGTTTCCGCCCGCGCGGGCGTTGGGGATGTGGGGGGAGTTGTGTATATTCGTGCTGCTTAAAACGACTAACCCTAACTGTTCTTTAGATGAAAAAAATCATTTATTCAACCCTGTGCGCCCTGATGCTGGGCGCCCTCCCCTCCTGGGGCCAGTGGGGTCCCCGGGCGATTCCCGAGCCGACCGACGGTCTGAAGGATGCCTACAAGGACTACTTCAAGATCGGCGTCGCCGTCAACAATCGCAACGTCACGGACCCTGACCAGATCAAGGTCATTCTCCGCGAGTACAACAGCATCACCGCCGAGAACGCGATGAAGCCCCAGCCCACCGAACCCCGCAAGGGCGAGTTCAACTGGGAAGATGCCGACCGCATCGCCAACTTCTGCCGCCAGAACGGCATCAAGATGCGCGGCCACACCCTCATGTGGCACAGCCAGATCGGCAGCTGGATGTATCAGGACGAGAAAGGCAATCTCCTGCCCAAGGAGCAGTTCTACGCCAACATGAAGCACCACATCCAGGCGATCGTGAACCGCTACAAGGATGTGGTCTATTGCTGGGACGTGGTCAATGAGGCCGTCGCCGACAGTCCCGTCTATCCGGGCCGCCCCGAACTCCGCAACTCCCCGATGTACCAGATCGCCGGCGAGGAATTCATCTACAAGGCCTTCGAGTACGCCCACGAAGCGGACCCGAACGCCCTCCTGTTCTACAACGACTACAATGACGCCGAGCCCGCCAAGAGCCAGCGCATCTACAACCTGGTGAAACGGATGAAGGACGCCGGCGTCCCGATCGACGGCATCGGCATGCAGGCCCACTACAACGTCTACGGCCCGTCGATGAAGGAAGTCGATGACGCCATCAAGCTCTATTCCACCGTCGTGAAGCACATCCACCTCACCGAGCTGGACATCCGCATCAACGAGGACATGGGCGGCGGTCTGCGCTTCAACCAGGGCCAGGCCCAGGTCTCCGACTGGGAGCGCACCCTGCAGCAGGACCAGTACGTCAACCTCTTCAAGGTGCTCCGCAAGCACAAGGACGTGATCGACTGCGTCACCTTCTGGAACGTCAGCGACAAGGATTCCTGGCTCGGCGCCCGCAACTATCCCCTTCTCTTTGACGAGAACTACAAGCCCAAGCAGGCCTACCTCGCCGTCAAGGGATTCGATCCCAAGATGGACAACTTCGTGATCAAGGAGGACTTCAAGCCGTCCGAGATGAACCAGCCCGGACAGGAATATCCGATGGTCAACTCCCAGGGCTACGCCCGCTTCAAGGTGAACGCTCCCAAGGCGACGTCCGTGATCGTCAGCCTCGGCCTGGGCGGCTCCGGCGGCACCGTCCTGCACAAGGCGGAAGACGGCAGCTGGATGGGCACCACCTCCGGCCCGATGGATGAAGGCTTCCACTATTATCACCTGACCATCGACGGCGGCGTGTTCAACGATCCCGGCACCAACAACTACTATGGCTCCACCCGTTGGGAGAGCGGCATCGAGATCCCGGCCCACGACCAGGACTTCTACGCCATGAAGAACGTGCCCCACGGCAAGGTGCAGCAGGTGCTCTTCTGGAGCCCCAGCACGTCCCAGTTCCGTCAGGCCTATGTCTATACGCCGCCGCAGTATGACAAGAACAAGAAGAAGTACCCGGTCCTCTACCTGCAGCACGGCTGGGGTGAGAACGAGTATGCCTGGTGGAACCAGGGCAAGGCCAACCTCATCATGGACAACCTCATCGCCGAGGGCAAGATCCAGCCGTTCATCATCGTGATGACCTACGGCATGACCAACGAGGGCTTCCGGCCCGGCGCCCGTCCCGCCGCTCCGGCACGTCCCGCCGCCGCTCCCGCCGCCGCTCCCGCAGCGCCCGGCGCCCCCGCTCCGCAGGCACGTCCCGCACGTCCCGCCGGCGGCATGGGCATGATGCTCAACAACGGCTTCCAGGAAGTGCTCTGCGACGAGCTGGTGCCTTACATCGACGCCAACTTCCGCACCATCGCCAAGAAGGAGAGCCGCGCCATGGCCGGCCTGTCGATGGGCGGCATGGAGACGCACTCCATCACCCTGGCCCGTCCGGAAATGTTCGGCTGGTACGGTCTGCTCAGCGGCGGTGTCTATACTCCCGAAGAAGTCCAGGGCACCGGTGTCAAGGGCATCTTCGTCGGCTGTGGCGGCAAGGAAGGTCCGGACCAGATCCGCAGCGCTGCCAAGAAGCTGCAGGAAGCCGGCTTCAACGCCAAGGGCTATGTCTCCGAAGGTACGGCCCACGAGTTCCTGACCTGGCGCCGCTGCCTCTACGAGATGGCTCCGATGCTCTTCAGATAAAAGGACTTCGTATTGTCAGTCAGGGCTGCCGCGCCAGAAGAATCGCGGCAGCCCTTTTTATAAAATAAGCCCCGAAAAATTTGGATATGCGGCAGGAAATGGCGATTTTTGCGGCCGCAAAAGATATCAGAAGAATCAGATATGAAAAAGTTGCTCATTTCCCTTCTTGGCATGGCCGCCCTGGTGGCCTGCACGTCATCACAAGATCCCGTCCAGCAGAAACTGAACGCATACGCCAACGTCGAGGTCGGTTCCCACCTCTACACCGGCATTTCCGAAAACGGCAAGCAGGTGCTTGACTACTACAAGATGGCCGCCGACGAGGCGGACAACATCTTCTGGGACCAGAGTTTCGGCGACAAGGCCGCCATGTCCAAGCTGCCCACGGACGCCCAGCGGGTCTTCGCCCGGATCAACTACGGTCCCTGGGACCGCCTGGACGACCAGCCCTTCGTGGAAGGGTACGGCGAGCGTCCCGCCGGTGCCAACTTCTACCCGGCCGACATGACCGACGAAGAGTTCGAGGCCCTCGACGATCCGGACAAGATGAGCCCCTACACGCTCATCCGCCGCGGCGAAGACGGCAAGCTCAAGGTGGTCTGGTACCACGACGCTTACAAGGAGCACATCGAGAAGATCGCCAACTACCTCAAGTCGGCGGCCGACTACACCATCGTGCCGAGCGTCAGCAACTACCTGCTCAAGAAGATCGACGCCCTGCGTACGGACAACTACTACGAGAGCGACCTCGCCTGGCTGGAGATGGACAACAGCAAGATGGACCTGATCATCGGGCCCAACGAGACCGAAGACGACCGCCGCTACGGCATCAAGGCGTCCTATGAGGCGTTCGTGCTCCTCAAGGACCTGGAGCTCACGGAGAGCCTGCGCGAATATACGGCCATGATCCCGGAATTCCAGAAGAGCCTTCCCTGCAAGGAGGAGTACAAGTCCTTCACACCCGGAAACGCTTCCAACATCTTCGCTTACAACGCCCTCTACTATGCCGGCGGGGCCAACTCCGGCATCAAGGTGATCGCCATCAACCTCCCCTACGACCCGAAGGTCCAGGCGGAGAAGGGCACCCGCACCGCCCTGCTCAACAACGTCATCCGGGACAAGTTCTTCAAGATCGTCCTGCCCGCCGGGCGCCTGCTGATCGAGAAGGAGCAGCTGTCCCAGCTCAAGGAGAGCGCCTTCTTCTGGAACATCGCTTTCCGGGAAGTCGCCCACGGACTGGGCGTGAAGCAGACCGTGAACGGCAAGGGCTCCGTTTCCGAAGCCCTCGGCAATGAAGCGCTCACGATCGAAGAAATCAAGGGAGACATCCTGGGTGTCTATCTCGCCCTTCAGGTTGCCGCCCAGGGACGTCTGGACCAGACCGTCACCCGCGAGGCCGCCATCACGTCCTTCATCGCCGGCGTCATCCGCTCCTCCCGCTTCGGTAACGCCGAAGCCCTCGGCCGCGCCAACATCATCTGCTACAATTTCCTCAAGGAGCAGGGTGCCTTCTCCCACAACAGCGCCGGTCTCTATCACATCGATTACGACAAGGCGGAGGCAGCCATCACCGCCCTGTCGGAGCGGGTGCTGACCATCCAGGCCACCGGCGACCGTGCGGCTTCCGACGCCCTCATCCGCCAGTACGGCAGCGTCTCGGAGTCGCTCGCCCAGGACTTTGCCGCCATGAACCGCGCCGGCATCCCCACCGATGTCCGTTTCCAGTTCGTCTGGTAGCATGAAAGAGCTTTTCCTCGGTACGGGCATCGCCCACACCATCCTGCTGTTCGCCGTCGTGATCGCCTCGGGCCTCTGGCTCGGCAAGTACAAGATCAAGGGCGTCTCGATCGGCTCCACCTGGATCCTCTTCCTGGGGATCCTGCTGAGCCACTTCGGCTTCCGCGCCGATCCCACCGCCCTGGCTTTCATGAAGGACTTCGGGCTCATCCTCTTTGTCTTCTCCATCGGCCTGCAGGTCGGTCCGGGATTCTTCCAGTCCTTCCGCTCCGGCGGTGTGGCCATGAACCTGCTGGCTGCCGGCCTGATCGCCATGGCCGTGCTCGTCACCCTCTCCATCCACTGGATCACCGGCGAGAGCCTGACCACGATGGTCGGCGTGATGTCCGGCGCCGTGACCAACACGCCCGGCCTCGGTGCCGCGCAGCAGACGCTGCTCGACGCCATGGTCGCCGACGGCGCCACCAAGGAGACCGCCTCGGCTTCCGCCGCTTCGCTCGCTTCGGCTTATGCCGTCGCCTACCCGATCGGCGTCCTCGGCGTCATCTTCCTCGTCATCCTGTTCAAGGGCGTCTTCAAGATCGACCTGGAGAAAGAGAAGGCCCAGCTGGAGCAGGCGGACAAGGAGTCCCAGGACACCGCCCGCCGCATGCACTGCGAGGTGGAGAACCCGGCCGTGTTCGGCAAGCGGCTCGCAGACATCATGGAGGGCATGAACGACAAGTTCGTCGTCTCCCGCATCATGCGGGACGGCGAGATCACGATTCCCGGCCCGGATACGGTCCTGAACCAGGGAGACAAGGTCCTGATCGTGACTTCCCAGTCTCATGTAGATACGGTCCGCATCATCTTCGGCGAGGAGATCCCGATGCACCTGGGCGACTGGGTCAAGCGGGACGAGCACCTGGTGACCCGGCGCCTGAGCATCACCAAGTCCTCCCTGACCGGCAAGCACATCCGCGACCTGCACATCCGGGGCACCTACGGCGTGTCCGTGACCCGCGTGCTGCGTTCCGGCGTCGAGCTGGTCGCCCGTCCGAATCTCATCCTGCAGATGGGTGATTCCATCCAGGTCGTCGGTACGGTCGAGGGGATCGACCAGGTGGCCAAACTCGTCGGCAACAAGCCCGAAACCCTCTCCCACCCCAACCTCGTGCCCATCTTTTTCGGCATCGCCCTCGGCGTGATCTTCGGCTCGATCCCGATCCGCTTCCCGGGCATCCCGCAGCCGGTCAAGCTCGGTCTTGCGGGCGGACCGCTTATCATCGCCATCCTGCTCGGCCATTTCGGCCCCAAGTGGCGCATCACCACCTACACCACCCTCAGCGCCAATATGATGATCCGCGAGATCGGCATCAGCTTCTTCCTCGCGGCCGTCGGTCTGGGCGCCGGAGCCGACTTCGTCAGTTCCGTGCTGAACGGCGGCTACTGGTGGATCCTGTACGGCGCGCTGATCACCCTCATCCCGGTCCTGCTGACCGGACTCATCGCCCGGCTGGTCTTCAAGTTCAACTTCTACCAGATCTGCGGTCTGATCTCCGGCGGCACCACCGACCCGGCCGTCCTGGCTTTCGCCCAGGGCGCCTACGGCACGGACTACACGTCCGTCAACTACGCCACGGTCTATCCGCTGACGATGTTCCTGCGCGTGCTCGCCGCCCAGCTGCTGGTCCTGTTCGCCATTGCCTAGCGTCATGAAACGGTTTTTCCCTCTCCTCCTGGGCTTTCTGCTCGCGGCTTCCTGCAAGCCGGCTGCAGAGCGGCTGCAGACGGGCGACCTCATCTTCGTCGGCATCCCGGCCGACTATTCCCTGGACAAAGACTCCATGGACAGCGCCATCACGCAGGCTACCGGCGGCAACACGGACCTCAACCGCATCCACACCGCCATCGCGGAGGTCGATGCGGAAGGGCGGACCTGGATCATCGACGCCACCATCAAACACGGCGTGGACCGGCATCCGCTGGACACTTTCCTGCGCGACTTCACCCTCAGGGACGGCAGCCGGCCGGTCTTCGAGGTCAAGCGCCTCAAGGATGACAGCCATGCGGCTGCCTGCGTGGAGAACGCCAAGAAGTACCTGGGCCGCCCCTACGACACGCATTTCTCCCCCACCGACGAAGCCCTGTACTGCACGGAACTGGTCTGGCTCAGCTACCTGGACGCCGACGGCAAGCCGCTTTTCCAGGCGGCCCCGATGAATTTCAAGAATGAGCGGGGCGAATTTCCGCTGTACTGGCAGCAGCTGTTCGCACGCCTGGGAGAGCCCATCCCGCAGGACCTCCCCGGGACCAACCCGCAGGCCATGTCGCAGGAACCCTGCCTCCGGCCGGTCGCCGTCGAACTCGTCAGGGAATAGGACTCAGCGGGCACAAAACCACCCCCTTCCGTGCCCCGCAACTGCTTATTTCTTCTCGTAGAGGAAGCGTCGGATCTTGTGGGTGGCCGTCTTGTTGAAGGGCTCCTTCTGGATCTCCACGTCCTTGATCTTGGAAAACTTGCTGACCTTCTCGTTGACAAAATCCAGGACGGCCTGCCGACGCCGTTCCAGTTCCTGGATGAACTTGTCCTGCCCCTCCAGGTCCCAGTCGAGGACGTTGTCCTCGAACTTGACCAGGGCGATCAGGCGGCCGTCGCGCTGGATGACCAGCGACTCGCCGATGCCGTCCATGCTGTTGATCACATTTTCGATCTCCTCGGGATAGATGTTCTCCCCGGAGGCGCCTACGATCATGTTGCGCAGCCGGCCCCGGATGGAGAAACGCCCCTTGGCGTCCATGCTGGCCAGGTCTCCGGTGTGGAACCAGCCGTCCTGCGAGAGGACGGACTGCGTCCGCTCATAATCTTTGTAGTAGCCCATCATGACATTGGGCCCCTTGACCGTGATCTCGCCGAGCCCGGTCTCCGGATTGACGTTGTCCAGGCGGATCTGCACGCCGTGCGTGGCCGGCCCCGTGGAGCCGATATGCGTCTTGAACGGGCTGGCGGCGCAGACGAGCGGCGCCGTTTCCGTGAGTCCGTAGCCGATTCCGTAGGGGAAACCGGCACGGTGGAGGAAGGTCTCCACTTCGGGGTCGAGCTTGGCCCCGCCGATGCCGAAGAAATGCAGGCGTCCGCCGAAGGTCTTGCGGAGCTTGAAGCCGACCAGGGCGCAGAGCAGGCCCGGCATGTGCTGCTGGAGGTAGGAAAGGAATTTGCTGCTGCGGATGGTCGGAAGGATACTGCTCTTGTACATCTTCTCGATGATGAGCGGCACGGACAGGATCGTGGTCGGACGGACTTCCTTGAGGGTCTGGATGAGAATGGTCGGCGTGGGTACGCGCTGCAGGTAGCAGACGCGGGCGCCCACGGAGAAGGGATACAGCAGGCCGAGCGTCATCTCATAGGTGTGGGCCATCGGGAGGATGGACAGGAAGACGGAGCGCTTGTTCTCGGGCTGGGCGTACCAGGAGTCCAGCACGGACGCGCAGAAATTGCGGTGGCTCAGCATCACGCCTTTCGGCGCGCCGGTCGTGCCCGAGGTATAGATGAGCGCCGCCATGTCCATGGGGTTGGGCATGGCCACGCGGCCGTCGCAGGTGAAGGCGTCGTCATCGTGCTTGATGAATTCGAAAGTCTCGATGTCGATGACCAGGCTGAGCCGCGCCATCGCGGTCTCGCTCACTTTCTTGAGCTGGCGGCGGGAGATAAAGAGGGCCTTGGATTCGGAATGCTCCAGGATGTTCTCCACTTCGCTGGCCGACAATTCGTTGAGCATCGGGACGGCAATCCGCCCGTAGGCCGTTATCGCGAAAAAGGCGACTCCCCAATGGGGCATGTTCTCCGAAAGGATGGCCACCTTGTCGAAGGCGCCGATGCCGAAATTGGACAGGATGCGAGAGAGGTTCTCGCAGCTCTCCTTGTAGCGGGCATACGTATAAGCCTGACCTCCGTCCGTAAACTGCGCGGCGGTACGCTTGGCATATTTGGACGAAGCATAGTCGTATAGGTCGAAGAGGGTCTTGAAATCGTGTCGCATCAGTGTGTCAGGTATTTTTCAGGATACTTGGCCCCGAGGTCCATGGATTCATAGATTTCCTGGATACGGCGGGTGTCGGCCGCGGCGTCGTCGGTCAGCGGGAACTTCTGCCCGCGGCCGACCCGCTTGCGTTTCCAGTCGAAGTAGCCCAGATAGACCGGCACGCCGGTCTCCCTGGCAATCAGGTGGTAGCCGCTCTTCCAGCGCCGGACGGGCTTGCGCGTCCCTTCCGGGGCGATGGCGAGGTGGAAGGTCTCACTGTCGTTCATCTGATGGATCAGGCTGCGTACCAGCGCCCCGGAATTGGCGCGGTCCACGGGGACGCCGCCCATCGCCTTGAGGATCCAGCCCAGGGGCGGGAAGAACATCTCCTTCTTGATCATGCAGAGGCCGTCGCCTCCGATGGATTTGAAGTACAGATAGGAAATGAAAAAGTCCCAGACACTCGTGTGCGGAGCGCCCAGGATAATGCATTTCTTCTCTTCGGGAAGCGGCTCGACCGCCGTCCATCCCAGGACGCGGAGCAGCCAGCCGCAGAATTTACGCCATTTCATCAGCATGCTGTTTACGATAGGTTTCGAGGCCTTCGCCCAGGATGGTGAGCGCCTTGCGGAGCGCCGGCACCTCGAGGACGTAGGCGATGCGGACGTGGTTCCTGCCCACGCCGGGAGTCTTGTAGAAGGACGCGGCGGGGGTCACCATCGTGGTGGCGCCGTCGCGGTTGAAGTCGGTGAGCATCCAGCGGGCGAAGTCTTCCGCATCCGCGACGGGCAGCTCGACGACGGTGTAGAAGGCGCCGTAGGGCGTGGGGGCGAAGACGCCGGGCATGGCGTTCAGCATCTCCACGGCGCAGTCGCGGCGACGGATGTACTCCGCGCGGACTTCGTCGAAATAGGACTGCGGCGTGTCCAGTGCGCCGATGGCGGCATATTGTCCGAGCACCGGCGGGCAGAGGCGCGACTGGGCGAATTTCATGGCCGCGGTCATCACGTCCCGGTTGTGCGAGACGATGCAGCCGATACGGGCGCCGCAGAGGTTGTAGCGCTTGGACACGGAATCCACCAGGATGACGTTCTGCTCGCAGCCGGGGATGTTCATGGCCGAGAAATGCGGCTCGTCGGTGTAACAGAATTCGCGATAGACCTCGTCCGAGATGAGGAAGAGCTCATGCCGGCGGCAGAAATCGCCGATGGCGAGCATCTCTTCCTTCGTGAAGAGCTTGCCGGAAGGGTTGCAGGGGTTGCTCAGCAGCACGGCGCGGGTCCGGGGCGTCACGAGTTTCTCGAACTCGCTGATGTCCGGGATCCTGAATCCTTCGCGGATATCGGTGGGAACGGCTTTGAGCGTGATCCCGTTGAGGTATGCGAAGGTCTGGTAATTGGTGTAGAACGGCTCCACGACGATGATTTCGTCGCCGGGATCGGCCGCCACCTGCATGGCCACGGCGAAGGCCTCGCTGCCGGCCACGTCCACGAGCAGTTCGGGGACTTCGATGTCGATGCCGATCTTCTTGTAGTATTTCTCCACCATCCCCTCGCGCAGCTCGATCAGGCCGGCGGAGTTGGTGTAGGAGAGGTGGTGCATGCCTTTGCACTTGTCCACGACGGCCTGGAAAGCGCAGTCGGGGGACTTGATGTCGGGAGCGCCGACATTGAGATGATACACGTGGATGCCCCGGGCCTTGGCGGCGTCGGAGAGGGGGACCAGTTTGCGGATGGCGGAAGCCGGCATCGCCTGGGTCTTGGCGGAAATGTGCAGGGACATGACTCTACTAACTTGCTTGTTCAACTTACAAATTTATCCAAATAACTTGGATAGACCAAATCTGGCGTTGATTAATTTTGTATCTTTGCACGCATTTTTGACCACTCTACCATGGAAACCATCAAGAATCAGGAATTTGGCGGTGAAAGACCGCTCTATAACAAACACGGTCTCCGGCTCGAAAACGTCACCATACACAAGGGAGAATCCTCCATCAAGGAAGGTTCCGACATTGAGGCGCACCATTGTCAGTTCGAAGGGAAATACGTCTTCTGGTGCTGCGAGAATTTCCTCGCGCAGGACTGCCTTTTCACCGAAGGGGCCCGGTCTTCCCTCTGGCACAGCCGCGGGATGGAGCTTCGCGACTGCCGCCAGGAGGCGCCGAAAATGTTCCGCGAGAGCTCGGACATCCGGCTCCGGAATGTGGTGATGCCCCATGCGCAGGAGACCTTCTGGGCCTGCGACGGGATCGACATCGAAAATGTGGAAGCCCATGAGGCGGACTACATCTTCATGAACTGCAGCAACATCAAAGTCCGCGGGCTCAAGCTGTTCGGCAACTATTCCTTCCAGCATACCCGCAACGTGGAGATCCGCGACAGCGATCTGCAGAGCAAGGACTCCCTCTGGGAGACGGAGAACGTGACGGTCTATGACTCCTTCATCAACGGAGAGTATCTGGGCTGGCATTCCAAGAACCTCCGCCTGGTGCGCTGCCGCATCGGCGGCACACAGCCGCTCTGCTATGCCGACGGTCTGGTGCTGGAGGACTGCACCTTCGAACCGGACGCCGACCTGGCGCTTGAATATTCCGACGTGCAGGCCACCATCAAGGGCCATGTCGTCTCCATCAAGAACCCGCGTACCGGCTCCGTCAAGGTGGATTCCTGCGGGGAACTGATCATCGACGAAAACATCAAGGCCCCCGGCGACTGTGTGGTCGAGATCGGCGGCAAGCGGGTGCGATGAAGTCTATCCGGGAAATCTACAAGATCGGCCGCGGTCCCTCCAGCAGCCACACGATGGGGCCGCAGAAGGCCGCCCTCGCCTTCGCCGCCCGGCATCCGGAGGCCGCCTCTTTCGAGGTGACGCTCTACGGCAGCCTGGCCGCCACCGGCAAGGGGCACCTCACCGATGTGGCCATCCTGGACGCCCTGACCCCGACCGCCCCGGCGGAGATCGTCTGGCGTCCGGATGTCTTCCTTCCGTTCCATCCCAACGGCATGAAATTCGTCGCGCGGGACGCCTCCGGCGCCGCCACGGACGAATGGACGGTCTATAGCGTGGGCGGCGGCTCCCTTTCCGAAGGCGGCGGCGTCTGCGACGAAGGCCCGGACCTGTACGGGCTCAACACCATCTCCGAGATCGTGACCTGGTGCCAGGAGCGGGGACGCAGCTATTGGGAATACGTGGAGCAGTGCGAAGGTCCCGAAATCTGGGATTATCTGCATACGGTCTGGGAGGCGATGAAGGCTGCCGTAGAAGAGGGGCTGGATGCGGACGGCGCCCTGCCGGGACCGCTCTGCCTCTCACGCAAAGCCGCCACCTACCACATCAAGGCCACCGGCTACAAGCCCAACCTCCAGAGCCGCGGACTCGTGTTCTCCTATGCGCTCGCGGTCAGCGAGCAGAACGCTTCCGGCGGCACCATCGTCACGGCGCCGACCTGCGGCTCCTGCGGCGTCGTGCCCGCCGTGCTGTATCACCAGTACAAGAGTCACGAATTCTCCGAAAAACGCATCCTCCACGCCCTCGCGACGGGCGGGATTTTCGGCAACGTAGTCAAGCAGAACGCCTCCATTTCCGGCGCGGAGGTGGGTTGCCAGGGCGAGGTGGGCGTGGCATGCGCCATGGCCTCCGCCGCCACCTGCTGGCTCTACGGCGGCACGCCGACCCAGGTCGAATACGCCGCCGAAATGGGACTGGAGCACCATCTCGGCATGACCTGCGACCCTGTGTGCGGGCTGGTGCAGATCCCCTGCATCGAGCGCAACGCCTTCGCGGCGGCCCGGGCGCTGGACGCCAACATCTATGCCTCCTTCTCCGACGGCTTCCACCGGGTATCGTTCGACGAAGTGGTCCAGGTGATGAAGCAGACGGGGCACGACCTGCCCTCCCTCTACAAGGAAACCGGCACGGGCGGACTGGCCCGCGGATACAACCAAAAGAAAAACGCCCGCTGACCTGCGGGCGTTTTTTTTCGGACGGCGGGAGGGTGCTACACCCAGAGCTCCGCCAGGTCGAGCACCAGGCGTTCGGTCTTCTCCCAGCCCAGGCAGGGGTCGGTGATGGATTTGCCATAGACCCCGCCATCCGGCTTCTGGCAGCCGTCTTCGAGATAGGACTCGATCATCATGCCCTTCACCAGGGCGTGGATGTCCGTGCTGTGCCGGGTGCTGTGCAGCACCTCCTTGGCGATGCGCACCTGCTCCTCGTACTGCTTGCCGGAGTTGCAGTGGTTGGTGTCCACGATCACGGCCGGGTTCTGAAGGCCACTCCCGGCATAGAGCTCGCACAGGCGGGAGAGGTCCTCGTAATGGTAGTTGGGATGCGTGATGCCGTGCGAGTCCACGTAGCCGCGCAGGATGGCGTGTGCGAGGGGGTTGCCCTGGCTCTCGACTTCCCAGTTGCGGTAGATGAAGGTGTGGCCGCTCTGGGCCGCCTTCAACGCGTTCATCATCACGGACAGGTCGCCGCCCGTCGGGTTCTTCATGCCGACCGGGATGTCCAGGCCGCTGGCCGTCAGGCGGTGCTGCTGGTCCTCCACCGAACGGGCGCCTACGGCCACGTAGGACAGCAGGTCGTCCAGGAAACGGTGGTTTTCCGGATAGAGCATTTCGTCGGCGCAGGAGAAACCGGTCTCGTTGAGCGCACGCATATGCAGTTTGCGGATGGAAATCAGGCCCCGGAGCATGTCCGACTGCGCCTGCGGATTGGGCTGATGCAGCATGCCCTTGTAGCCGGCGCCCGTCGTGCGGGGCTTGTTGGTATAGATGCGCGGCACGATCACGATCTTGTCGGCTACCCGCTCCTGCAGCGAGCGGAGCCGCGAAATGTATTCGATCACGGCATCCTCCCTGTCGGCGGAACAAGGTCCGATCACGAGCAGCAGTTTGTCGCTCTCGCCCCGGATGACCGCGCGGATGGCGGCGTCGTTCGCCGCCTTGGCAAGCACACCCTCTTCGGAGATGGGATACATCTCCTTGATCTCCTTGGGGATCAGTAGCTTGCGTTTGAAAATCATATTCATAACTTCCCTACTTTTTATCAAAGAACGAACGCCGGTACGTGGACAGGCGCATCATTTCCTTCATGGTGTCGGCATCCCCGGCCGCCAGCGCGTCGCGCAGCTGGGCGAACTTCTCGAGGAAGAGGTTCATCTGCGTGAGCAGTTCGTCGCGGTTCTCCAGGAAGAGTTCCGTCCACATGTTCTCGTTGATCCGGGCGATGCGCGTGAGGTCACGGAACGAATCTCCCGTATATTCGGCCAGGTGCTCGGACTCCTTGCAGTCCATCAGCGCCACGGCGATGCAGTGCGTGAGCTGCGAGAGGAAACCGATCATCTCGTCGTGCTCCTCGGGAGAAAGCACGGCGATGTGCCGGAAACCCAGGATGCAGCCCAGGGTGCGCACCAGTTCGATCCCCTCCGGGGTGTTGCGCTCCGTGGGCGTGATGATGAAATTGGCCCCGGAGAAGACCCGGCTGTCGGCATGCTCCACGCCGGACCGCTCGCTTCCGGCCATCGGATGGGCCGGCACGAATTCCAGGTCGTCCCGGAGCATCCCCTGCACGACCGGGACCACGGCGCGCTTCACGCCGCTCACGTCCGTGATGACGGCGCCCTGTTTCAGGAAATCCTGATAGCGGCGGATCCACTCGACAAAGGCCTTGGGATAGAGGGCGGAGACCACGAGGTCGAACTGCGAGACGTAGTCACGCGTCACCTCCGTCTGCCCGTGGGCGATCATACCGCGCTGCAGGGCAAAGTCCAGGGGCTCCTGCCGCCTCGCCAGCGCTCCGACTTCAAAGCCCAGCGCGCTGAGTTTCTCGGCATACGAGCCGCCGATCATGCCCAGTCCTACGATGAGGACCTTCCTGTAGTTGATGAATCCTTTCATGGCTGTGCAAGATAATCCGTGCCGTAGCGGAGCGCCAGCTGGTCGCAGAGCACCACGGCGGTCAGGGCCGTCACCACCGGGCAGATCCGACGGATGATGGCCGGGTCGTGGCGCCCGGTCAGGGCCAGCTCCACATCCTTCCCTTCGACGAAATCGACCGTCTGCTGCGGCCGGGCGATCGAGGGCGTGGGCTTGACGGCCAGCTCGAACAGGACCGGCATCCCGTTGGTGATGCCGCCGTTGATGCCGCCGTTGCGATTGGTCAGGGTCGTCACGCGCCCATCCTGCATGCGGAACGGGTCGTTGGCCTGAGAGCCGCGCATGGCGGCCAGGCCGAAACCGTCGCCGAAAGCGATGCCCTTGACGCCGCCCACGGCAAACATCGCCCGGGCGAGCACGCCTTCCAGCGAGTCGAACCAGGGCTCCCCCAGCCCGGCGGGCAGGCCGCAGATGCCGGTCTGGACCACGCCGCCGACGGAATCCTGCTCCGCCTTGGCGGCCAGGATGGCCGCTTCCGCCTGCTCTTCCAGGTCGAGGATAAAGGGGAAACGCCGCGCTTCGATGCGGCCGATCTCGGAGGCCACGTCCGTGAAGGGCGCATCCTCCACCCCGGCACAGCGCAGGATGTGCGTGCCGAGCAGGATGCCCTTGGCGGCGAGCGCCTGGCGGCAAATGGCTCCGGCCGCCACGATCCCGGCCGTCACGCGGCCGGAGAAATGGCCCCCGCCGCGCGGATCCTGCCACCCGTGGTATTTGGCCTGGGCCGTATAGTCTGCGTGCGAAGGGCGCGCGACATGCTCCACGGCCCGGTAGTCCGCACTGCGCACGTTCTCATTCGGGATGAGCAGGGTCAGGGGCGTGCCGGTCGTGCGGCCCTGCCAGACGCCGCTCACGATCTGGAAGCGGTCCGCCTCCACGCGGGCGGTATCGGCAGGCCCGGACGGGCGGCGCCGGGAAAGCTGCTCCGCGATATAGGCCTCGTCCACGGGCAGACCGGGGGCGAGACCGTCCAGCACGACGCCGACGGCCGGTCCGTGGCTTTCGCCGAAGACCGTCAGGATGACGCTGGTGCCAATGGAATTCTTCATAAGCTAACGGGTATAGAAAGAACCGACGAGCTTGAGGCGGTCGCACAGCGGGGCCAGTTCACGGAGCAGGCTGTCGCCCTCGTCCGTGGCCACGTCGCCGTCCAGCTCGACAAAGAAATAGTAGTTCCACAGAAGTTCCTTCATCGGGCGGCTGTGCAGGTTGCACATGTTGTAGTTGTGCGTGCCGATGATATTGAGCGTCTGGGCCAGGGCGCCGGCCTCATTCTTGACCGTGTACATCAGGATGAAGTGCTTGCCCATCTTGCGCTTGCCCGTCGTGTCCAGGCGGAGCATCCGCGAGAAGGCGGCGAAGCGCGTGGTGTTGGTGCGGCTGGTATTGATGCGCGGCTCGAGAACCTCGAGTCCGTAGAGCGCCGCGGCCTCGGCCGTGCCGATGGCGGCGCAGGCGGGATCCTGCTTCTCCGCCACCCGTTTCGCGGCGAGGGCGGTGTTGGCGTACTCCCGGGGCTCCATCCCGTGGCGCCGCAGGTATTCCGCACACTGGGCCAGCGCCTGCGGATGGCTGTACACCTTGCGGATCTGCGCCTTGTCGGCGCCGGGCAGGCCGAGCAGGTTCTGCTCCGCTTCCACCTCGATCACCTGGTTGACATAGAGCGAACCGTTGAACATCAGGTCCGTCACGGAGGACACCTCGCCTTCGGAACTGTTCTCGAAAGGCAGCACGGCCACGTCGGCCTCCCCTGCCTCGCAGGCATGGTAGGCAGCCGCAAAATCGGCGAAGGGGATCAGCTCCGCGCCGGGAAACAGCCGCAACGCGGCGATATAGGCGAAAGCGCCCGGGACGCCGCTGTAGGCGACTTTCAGTCCGCTGCTCAGGCGGCGCTGCCAGTCGCGCGAGAGCCCCATCAACTCCTGCTGGAAGCGCACGTAATACTCACGGATGTCCCGGTCCCGAACGAACTGCGCTCCGCGCCGGATCACCTCCTGCTCGCGGCCGGGATCGCTGATGGCGAGCCCGTGCGCAGACTTGTATGCGACAATCCGCCGCGACAGTTCCATCCGCCGCTCGAACAGCGGGGCCATCTGCGCATCGACAGCGTCGATTTCTTTCCTGATTTCTTCCAGATTGTCCATAAGGCAACACAAACTACTTCAATTTTGCAAAAATAAAAATTATCTTTGCGATTCACAAACCCTGAGCCCATGAACTTGACCCGCCGCCTGATCACCGCCTGCACCGTCCTGCTGCTCTGCCTGACGGTCGGAGCCCAGACCGGATACGAAGACGCCATCCGGGAGAATCCGGACCGCGCCGCCGGCGTGCACCACGCCTACGAATACATCCCGGCCGCCGAGACCCCGGCGCCCCGGGGCTACAAGCCCTTCTATGTCAGCCACTACGGCCGGCACGGCTCCCGCCGCAACATCGGTTCGGCCGCAGAGCGCGCCTTCGAGTACATGACGGCCGCCCGGCAGGCCGGCATCCTGACGGCCGAAGGAGAGGCGCTGTACCGGATGGTGGACGCCATCCACGAAGACCACATCGGGATGGCGGGCGAGCTGACCCCGCGCGGCGGACGCGAGCACCGCGCCATCGCAGAGCGCCTGTACGGACGCCATCCGCGCGTGTGGCGCGACAAGGCCCGCCGCCAGGTCAACGTCCAGTCCAGCAACATCCCCCGCTGCCTGGTCAGCATGGCCCACTTCACCGCCAGTCTGGACGACTGCGCGCCGCAGCTGCGCTTCGACTTCGTGACCGGCGAGAAATACATCAACCTGCTGGCGCACGACTACTACGGCAAGGAGGAGATTTCCGCGGCAAGCGGCGCCCTGCTCCGCAAGCTGGAGCAGACCTGGGTGGATCCGGACCGCTTCATGCGGAATGTCTTCATCCCGGATGCGGACCGCGTCGCCGCCGTCATCCCCGACCCGTACGCCTTTATCTACCAGATCTTCCTGTACGGCGGGATCCGCCAGTGCACCGAGACCCCGGACGCCGACATCTTCGGCCGCTTCTTCACCCCGGACGAACTCATCGCCTGGTACCGCTGCTACAACGCCCGCATATACAACAGCATGGCCAATTCCGCCGAATTCGGCGACCACGTCATCTGGGCGGCCCGCGGCCTGGTGCAGGACATCATCGAGCGGGCCGATGCGGCCCTTGCGGACGGCTCCCCCGTCGCCGCCGACCTGCGCTTCGGCCACGACTCGGGGATCCTGCCCCTGGCCGGACTGATGGACCTCATTGGCCCCGGCGACCGCTTGCACAATGCAGACGCCTCCGACAGCTGGCAGAGCTACCGGCGCGTGCCGATGGGCTCCAACCTCCAGCTGGTCTTCTTCCGCAAGCGCGGCGCGGAGCCGCTCGTCAAGATTTATTACAACGAAGAAGAAACGCTCGTGCGCGGCCTGCAGCCCGTCCGGGGTCCCTATTACCGCTGGTCCGACCTCAAGGCCCACCTGGAGCGGCGGATCGCTCAGTACAATTTTGAATAGTTAGTAGTATCGATATGAATTTCAACGGAATCCTCATCGGTGCAGCCGTTTTCCTCTGCATCGGCATCTGCCATCCCATCACCATCAAGCTCGAGTACCACTGGGGACGCAAGGGCTGGTGGGCCTTCTTCATCGCCGGGCTCATCTGCGCCGCCTGCTCCCTGTTCGTGCAGGACTACATCCTCTCCACCATCCTCGGCGCCTTCGCCTTCTCCTGCTTCTGGGGCATCCACGAGGTGCTCGCCCAGGAGATGCGCGTGCTGCGCGGCTGGTTCCCCGAGAACCCGGCGCGCCACGACTATTATGAGCGCCGGAGCAAGGAGCTGGGCGACGTCCTCACCGGCAGCCCCAGCCACAAGCACCTGAAAGAGAAAACCAAGAAGTAATTACTTGACAGGCAGTATCTTGCCGAAGTGACAGTTAAGCACTTCGGTGCAGTCGCCGTGCCAGTTGTGCATGCCGTTGCCCAGGCAGTCGCGCCAGGCTTTGCAATGCGCGCAGCGGCCCTTGCGCGTCCAGCGGCGGTCGCGGAAGGGCTGGAAGCGTTCCTGCCAGACCTGCCAGAAATTGTCCTCATAGATATTGCCCTGGCTGAAGACGTCGCGGTCGATGTTGGGGCAGGCGCAGATGCGTCCGTCGATTAGCACGGAAGCGATGTTGATGCCCGCGTGGCAGAAGAAAGGCACATCCCGGACCTGGTTCTCATAGCGCCCCAGATAGCCCTCGCAGCTGAACGTCACCGTCATGCCATGGCCGTCATTCCGGGCTTGACCCGGAATCTCCGCCCGTTTCGCCGCGATGAAATCCATCAGGGCCGTGAACTCCGCATCCGTCAGATGCATGTCCGGATCCTGCGCCGCACGTCCGATCGGGATGATCGTGAAGATGCGCCACTGCGGCACGCCCAGCGCCTGCAGGCGTCCGTACAGGGCATCCAGCTCCTTGAAATTGCGCCGGTTGACGCAGGTCACCACATCGAAATGCAGCCGCGGTCCCTCGGCGGCGGCGAGCGCAATGGCGCGCTCCGCCCGTTCGAAGCTTCCCGGCCGGCCGCGCATCCAGTCGTGCGCCTCCGCCAGGCCGTCCAGGCTGATGGTCAGCGTGCCCATCCCGGCATCCATCAGTTTGCGATGCATCGCTTCGTCGTAGAACCAGCCGTTGGATACGATCCCCCAGCTGACATGGCGCCGGCGCAGGGCCCGGCCGACTTCGGCGATGTCGGGCCGCAGCAGCGGCTCACCGCCCGTCAGCACGACGGTGAAGGGATTGGCGCGCTCCTGCGCGGGAATCGTATCGAACGCCCGCAGGAAATCCTCCAGGGGCATATCCACGTCACGGCTCGCCGCAAAACAGTCACTGCCGCAGTGGCGGCAGTGCAGATTGCAGCGGGTGGTGCATTCCCAGAAGAGGTAGTTGAGTTCATGCACCGCCGTCTCGTTGGCGCGGAAGGCGCGGTGAAGCAGCCGGCCGATCATTCAGCCTGCTCCTCCCCCACAACTTCTTCCACCCCTTCCTGAACGTTCTCCTCCAGGAGCTCCTCCTCGACGAGTTCGGTCTCATCGACGGTCTGGAATTCCTCCGGTAGTCCCGGAGGCGTGCCGTAGCAGGCCTGGAACACAAACAGCGCCGTCGTGAGCGATGCGCCCTTCAGCGCGCGATGCAACCATTTTCTCATAACTGACAGAGATTTTGTGCAAGATACGTATTTTCCTTGAAAAGTCGCATTTGCTTTGGCTTCTTTTTTGCCCTAACTTTGTGCGCCATGAATCCTGACACCGACATCCGCGAACTTTTCCGCCGCCACTACCGGCCGCTCTGCCTGTATGCCCTGCATTATCTGAAAGATGCAGACGCCGCGGAGGATGTGGTCCAGGAAGTCTTCACGGCCTGGTGGCAGAAGACCGGCTCCGGCGCCCGGGAGCCCGTCGCCAACGTCAGGTCCTATCTCTATACGATGGTGCGCAACCGCTGCATCGATGCGCTGCGCCGCTCCGGGCTGCAGGCAGACCATCTGCAACCCGAAGATGCCGCAGGGCTCATTGCAGACGACGACGCCCAGGAGCGCTCCGAGCGGGAAGCCCGGCTCTGGCAGGCCGTGGAGCGGCTGCCCCGCCGGCGCCGCGAACTGCTGCTGATGAGCAAACGCGACGCGATGAGCTACGAAGAAATCGCCGAGGCCGCCGGACTGTCCGTCAACACCGTCCGCAACCAGATCTCCCGGGCCCTCCACACCCTCCGCTCCGCCCTCTCCCCCGACGACAGCACGGCAGACCTCCTCCTGCTGCTGGCCGCCTTCCCGGCCGCCTGACCCTTCCTGCACACCGGACAGCCACCCACGCGCGCGACCGCCTGGCGACTGCTGTACGCACGGCGCCGTTTTCACGATCTTATTGATTCCTAATAAATTACAAAATAAACCCACGCAATTGGAAAGGGGTTTATTCTGTATCTAATTATTTTACAGCGACTTAACAAAAACAGCAAAATCAGTAAAAATCGATGGTACTGTTTTGGTTTTTTCGCGTCATAAGGGCAGACAACAAGCTTATGAAAGAGATCCAAGACAACGAACTGAATTTTGTCGCCCGCCATTTCCGCTCCGGTATCTTCGACTGGAGACGGGCCTGGCAGCGCTTTGTCAGCGCCAACGGCCGTCCCGTCCGGCACGCGTTCCCGGCCTGGGGCTATGCCCTGGCCACGGCCTTCGCCGCCATCATCCTGGGCGTATTCCTCTTTACGCAGCAGGGCCCCCGGCAGACAGTCATCCCCGTGGCGCAGACCGTCCATACCGTCCAGCTGCCCGACGGGACCGCCGCCACGCTGGCGCCGGGCGCAACCCTGTCTTTCCGCAGCCGCGGGTTCGGCAGCCGGGACCGGTCCGTGCGCATGGCGGGCAAGGTCTTTTTCGCGGTGACGCGCAACGAAGCGCTTCCCTTTGAAATCACGGCCGCAGACGGCTTCGTACGCGTGCTCGGGACCCGTTTCCAGATCGATGCGGACAGCACCGGCACGGCCGTCGATGTCGTGGATGGCCGCGTGCTCTTCGCCGCCGCCGGGAAAGCGGACCTCCGGGAAACGGACGGCCTCATCCTGACGCGGGGCATGCACGCCGAGCTGGCTCCCGGCGCCGCCCTTCCGGTCCTGGCCGATGCCGACACCGCCAATCCGGCCGCCTGGGCCACCCACTCCTTCCTCTACGACAACACGCCGCTGGAAGAAGTCCTGAAAGAACTCGGCGCCCACTTCGGCTGCACCTTCACCACGGACGCCCGCGGACGCCGGCTCACCGGCCAGTTCGACGGCTCGGATCCCGCCGTCATCATCGCGCTCATCGAAGAAGCGCTGGACATCCACATCGACATCCGTCCCCTATGAAACGCACGCAGCTCCTCCTCCTTTTGACCTTGCTCTGCCTCCTGCTGCCCGCCCGGGCGCAGGACCGGCTGACAACCCGCATGGAACAACTCCGCGGGCGCTATGACATCCACTTCATCTATGATGCTTCCCTGCATGGCCTGCTCGAAGCGACCGCCCCGTCCCGGACCTTCGACGCGTCCCTGACGCTCGAAGACGCGCTGCACCGGACCTTCGACGGCACCGCCGTCGCATGGCAACGCCGCGGCCGGAATGTCGTGCTGAAGGCCGCCAGGCCCGCGCCCGCCGCACCCCGCACCCGCCGCGTCACCCTCAGCGGCCACATCACCGACGCCGCCTCCGGCGAGACCCTCATCGGCGCCGGCGTACTTTCAGGCACAACCGGCGCCGTGACCAATGAATTCGGATTCTATTCCCTGACCCTTCCGGCCGGAAAGCACCTGTTCCTGACCGCCTACATCGGCTATGACCCGGTCCGGCTCGAGCTGGACCTGCAGCGGGACACGACGCTCAATTTCACCCTGCACGCCCATGCGTCGCTGGACGCCGCCCGCATCGTCTCCCGCAAGGATGCGGGCCTGCAGTCCGTGCATCCGGGCTCCTTCGAGATGCCCGTCTCCCTGATACAGCGCACGCCGGCCCTGCTCGGCGAGGCCGACGTCATCAAAGCCCTGCAGCTGCTCCCCGGCGTGCAGGGCGGACAGGAGGGATTCGCCGGCCTGCACGTGCGCGGCGGCGGCCCGGAAGAGAACCTCATCCTGCTGGACGGCGTGCCGGTTTACAACATGGACCACATCCTGGGCCTGTTCTCCATCTTCCAGCCGGAGGCGGTCAAGAACGTGACGCTGTTCAAAGGGGCCTTCCCCGCCCGCTATGGCGGCCGCATCTCCAGCATCCTGGACATCCGCACCAACGACGGAAACATGCGGCAGACGAAGGGCTCGCTGACCGTCGGCCTGCTCAATGACAAATTCCACCTCGAAGGCCCCATTCTCCGGGACCGGCTGAGTTATTCGGTCAGCGTCCGCGGCCTGCATTCCATCCTGGCGGAACCCCTCTTGCGCATCCTTCTGAAAAACGACTACTACAACTACTATTTTTATGACCTCAACGGCAAACTGACCTGGCGCGCCGGCGACCGTGACCGCTTGTACCTGAGTCTCTACCGCGGGACGGACAACGGCGGTTTCTTTACCGACTACCAAAGCAAGACCGATCTTGTCAGCATCCACGACACAAAAACTTCCCGGCTGGGGGCCACCTTGAACTGGGGCAGCACCGTGGGAGCCCTGCGCTGGAACCATATCTTCAGCCCCCGGATTTTCGCCAACGCCACCCTCTCCGTCAACCGCTACCGGACGGTCATCGACTTCAGCCGGGCCACAAAAGGGGAACGGATCGGGGAAAGTTACGACAACGACCTCCGGGCCAGCTATCGTTCCGGCATCCTGGACATCGGCGCGCGGATGGACTTCGACTGGACACCGGCACCTGACCACCTGGTCAAGTTCGGCGCCGAGTATATCCGGCACGCCTTCCGTCCGGAAACGCTGTCTTCCGTGACCCGGGCGGGAGAAGAACAGACGGTCCGGAATCTGCTGCTGGGCAGCGACTACATCGGCGACGACGCCTCGCTCTACGCCGAAGACAATATCTCCATCGGCAACCATCTCAGTCTCAACCCGGGCCTGCGCCTGTCCTGCTTCAGCACCCAGGGGCGGAATTACTTCTCCCTGCAGCCGCGCGTCTCCGCGAAATTCGCCATGGATGGCGGACTGTCCTTCAAGGCCGGCTACTCCCGGATGGCGCAATATGTCCACCTGCTGTCTTCCACCACCATCGCGCTTCCGCTGGACCTCTGGGTCCCGATCACCAAGGACATCAAGCCCGTCGTCTCCGACCAGTATTCGCTGGGCGCCTATTATAATGGACTGCCGGGCTGGGAGTTCTCCCTGGAGGCCTATTGGAAAGAGATGGACAACCTGCTGGAATACAAGGACGGGGTCATCCTTCTGGCCAATTCGGAGGGTTGGGAAAAGCAGGTCGAGACAGGCCGGGGCCGCGCCCGGGGCATCGAACTGTTCGCCAGCAAAACCACCGGCAAGACCACCGGTTCCCTCTCCTATACCCTCGCCTGGAGCGACCGGTGGTTCCCGGACGGAAGCATCAACGCAGGACGCCCTTTCCCCTACAAATACGACCGCCGCCACAACCTCAGTCTCACGCTCGACCACCGGTTCTCAGAGAAGGTGGACCTGTCCGCTTCGTGGGTTTTCATGAGCGGCGGCACCCTGACCCTGCCGCTCCGCGAGACCGCCATCCTCTTCCCGGACGCCGCCGGCATGCCGGTCCAGCAGGCCCCATACGTTGCTGCACGCAACAACTACCGCCTCCCGCCGACGCATCGGCTCAACATCGGCGTCAACCTGCGGCACACCACCCGGAAAGGCAACGAAGCCGTCTGGAATATCAGTCTATACAACGCCTACAACGCCATGAACCCCAACTTCATCCTGTACAGGAACGATTTCATCTGGGGCAAAGACCCGGCCAGCGAAGACAGCCTCGCACTCTTCAAACTCACCGTGCTGCCCATTCTGCCGGCATTCAGTTATACTTATCATTTCTGACAGACCATGAAACCCCGTATCACGATACTCACCGCAGCGCTCCTGACGGGTGCCTGCACCACTCCGATCGATTACCAGTCCGGGCAGGAGCCGGAACTCATCATCATGAACGCCTTTTTGCGCACCGACGAAACGGAGCACACCGTCTGGCTGAGCCGGGGGCAGCTCAACGACGTCAATGCGCTCCCTGACGCCACGCTGGACTGCTATGTCAACGGGACCCTGACCGCCAGCGGCGTCCTGCAGGATGCAGAACGATACACCGAGAACTACCATACCACGGCCTGCGCCTTCCGCTTTTCCGCCAAGCTGCAGCCCGGAGACGAAGTCCGGCTGGAAGCCGCCAGCGGCGAGCTGCATGCCAGCGCCACGGTCACGGCCCCGCTGCCGGCCCGGCTTGCCGCCGTGGACACGGTCAGCATGGATTCCGACCGCTACATGCACGTCCTGGCCTGCCACCTGCAGCTGGAGGACCGGGTGGGAGAGACCAACTGGTACCGGCTGTGCGCCGTGCTGGACGGCAAAAAGCAGAGCATTTCAGATACAGGAGAAACTGTCAGGAACGAATCCGGGCGGAACGCCGTTTCTTTTGAGTTTTCCAACGATCCCATCCTGAATGACGGCTATCGTACGCAGGATGACGACCTGGCCTTGGCCGAAAGCGGCGTTACGCTGGGGACAGGCATCTACAACCGCTTTTGCAGCTTTCGGGACCAAGCCTTCGCAGACAGGACGGCGGAGGTCGATATCCAGATCCCGACATCAAGCCTGCACTACTGGGGGACATACAACGCCCAGCCGCTCAGGGCTTTCATAACGCGGCAGCTGACCCTGCGATTGCTGACGCTCTCCGAAGAGACGTTTTCCTATCTGGCCGCCCTCAATGCAGGAGCTCCGCAGGGATATAGTTGGAGCATCCTGACGGAGCCGGTCCACATCCCGTCCAATGTACAGGACGGACTGGGCTTTGTCAGTCTCTCCTCCGCCTCGTCCGTGACCCTGCGACTGCCTGACGTGGAAGTCCCGGAGATCGACGTCGAAGACTGGTAGCCGGACTAGGCGAATACGACCAGAATGATCACCACGGCGGCGAGCACGCGCAGGAACATCGACACCGGATAGACGGTGGCATAGCTCTCGGAGGCCGTACCGTCTTCGTCCTGACGATCGACCATGGCGGAGAGCATCTCGGCATTGGTGGAAGCGCCGGCGAGCAGGCCGCAGATCTCAGAGAAATTCAGTTTGAAGGCCAGGCGGGCGATCAGGCCCGTCGCCAGGGCGGGCACGACCGCGATCAGGGCCGCATCGAGGATCCAGCCGGCGCCGTCCGCGGCAAACAGCCGGGGGAAATCACCGCCGGCCCCCAGGCCGATGGCACCGAGCATCAGACTGAGGCCCAGTCTCCGGATCATCCGGCTGGCACTGCCGGAGGTATAAGTGGAAATGCGCAGCCGGGGGCCGAAATGGCCCAGCAGGATGGACACCACCAGACAGCCGCCCGCCAGGCCCAGGCGGATGGCATGGTGCATGCCGGGGAGCTTGATGGGCACGGCACCGACGATCAGGCCCAGGGCGATCCCGAGGAAGACGGGAATCAGGTTGGGCTTCTCGAGTTCCGCGTTGCTGTTGCCGACCAGCGCGGCCGCCTTTTTCACTTCCGCCTCGCCGCCCAGGACGGTCAGTGTGTCTCCCACCTGCAGCAGCAGGTCTTCGCGGGCGATCAGCGACACGCCCGAACGGTTGACCTTGCTCACCGTCACGCCGCAGCCGTGCAGCAGGTCCAGCGAGCCGAGGCGGCGGCCGGTCAGCGACGGCTTGGTCACCGTGACGCGGCGGCTGACGAGCTCGCCCTGCACGGGCAGGGCCTTGAGCGAATTGCGGGTCACGTGTCCGAAGATCAGTTCCACGTTCGGCAGGTATTTCCGGGCCACATCGACGATCACGACATCGTCCTTCTCCAGGATGGGAGCGGAAGAGACCGGGATGCGCACGTCGCCCCGCTTGAGCGAAGTCACCACATAGTCGCCCGGGAAAGGCGCCGTCGCGGCTTCCAGGCTCAGGCCGAAGATGCTGGGATTCACCACCGTCGCCGCCACGGTCTCGATCTGGTCCTCACCGGACCGGCCCGACTGGTGCAGGTCTTTGCGGAAGATCTTGCGGAAGAAGAACAGCACCAGCAGCACGCAGAGCATGCCGACCAGGTAGGCCACCGAGAAGGCGCCCGCCATGCCGGAGCCGACCCAGGGCAGCTTGACTTCGTTCAGGAAGGATTCATGGACGACATCGTAGTAAGTCTGCTGCGCCGTACCCAGGGCGGGAGCGCTGGTCACGGCACCGGAGAGCACGCCCACCAGCTGGGGCAGGTCCTTGTCCGGATGCAGGCTGATCAGGAAGAAACAGACGACCGACAGCAACACCATGACCAGGGACAGGAGATTGAGTTTCCATCCCCTGCCCCGGAAAGAGCTGAAGAATCCCGGGCCCACCTGCAGTCCGACGGAGAAGACGAACAGGACGAGGCCGAACTCCTTCATGAAATGGAGAAAGAGCGTATCCGTCTTCATGCCCAAGGCACTGACGGCGATCCCGATAAAGAGGATCCACACGGGCCCCAGGGCGACGCGTCCGATCTTGATTTTGCCGAGCAGCAGGCCGATGCCGATCACGAACATCAGCACCATCAGGGAGTGGCCCGTACCCGAGCCCAGGAAGAAATCTTGCATAGCGACTCTGTTTTTTGCGGCCGCGAAGATACGCATTTATTTCCGGACGGAGAAATGATTATTTCCTCGTCACGGTAATCTCCTCCAGCGGCTGGGCCAGTTCGAACAGGTCGTTCACCTGCCAGCTCTGCGCCTTCTTCAGCTTGTAGTCGGCAGCGGCGCGGATATCCTCGACGCTGGCGCCGAACTGCACACGGTAGGTCCCGGCGGGGGCCTCCCAGGCGGAAGCGGCTTCGTTGAAGGAAGCGACAGAGTAGTTGTCCACCTTCAGGGTCAGGGTCTGGCTCTCGCCCGGTTTCAGTTCGCGGGTCTTGGCGAAGGCCTTGAGTTCGCGGACGGGCTTGACGAGCCCGGCCTCGGGAGCGGTCACGTAGAGTTCGACCACTTCCCTGCCGGCCACGGAGCCGGTGTTGGTCACGGTGATGCTGGCCTCAAACCCGTCGGCAACAGCCTTCACGGCCGGTTTGCCGTAGGCGAAGGTCGTGTAGCTCAGGCCGTAGCCGAAAGGATAGGACACGCCCACGCCGGCGGTCGTGAAGTAGCGATAGCCGACCCAGATGCCTTCCTCATAGTCGGTGTAATCCACATCCTTGACCGGCTGCCGCTGACCGCGGCCCGCGTTCTGCGGACGGGTATAGTTGTAGGGGAAGTTGGCGGAGGACGGGTGGTCCATGAAGTTGACCGGGAAGGTCATCGGGAGCTTGCCGGAAGGGTTGACCTTGCCCGTGAGCACGTCGGCCACGGCGTTGGCGCCCTCCTGGCCCGGCGACCAGGGCAGCAGGATGGCATCGACCATGTTCTTCCAGGATGCGGTCTCGATCACGCCGCCGATATTGAGGACCACGACCACTTTCTTGCCTTCGGCGTGGTAGGCGGTGCTCACGTCGCGAAGGAGCTCGCGCTCGACGGTGGTCAGTTCGAAGTCGTCGATCTGACGGCGGTCGGCGCCTTCGCCGGCGTTGCGGCCGAGCACGATGACGGCGACGTCATTGTCCGCCGCCTCCCGGGCGATGGCCGCAGCGGGGATGGCGATCTCGGCGAGCTTGCGGCGGCTGAACCAATTGCTGACGGCCCCGACAAGGGTCTGCTGCGCCTTGTCATAGGCGATGAAAGACTTGTAGTAGTCGGCCAGGTTCTGGTCCAAGGTGAAGCCGGCCGAAACCATGGCGTCCTCCATATTCACGACGTAGGCCTTGTTGACGTCGCCCGATCCGGTGCCGCCCGCGACGAAGTCGATGGAAGACACGCCGTAGAGGGCCACCTTCTCATGGCCCTTCAGCGGGAGGGCGGCATGCTCGTTGCGCAGCAGGACCATCGCCTCGCCGGCGGCGCGGCGCGCCACCTGGGCGTGGGCCTTGAGGTCCGGTTTGTTGGAGTATTTATACTTCGCGAAGGCCGGGGTGCGGACGATGTACTCGAGCATGCGGCGCACGTTGCGGTCGACGTCCTGGATGTCCAGGCTGCCGTCCTGCACGCCCGCGACGATGCGGTCGATCTCGTTCTGGTTGCCCGGCTCCATGAGGTCGTTGCCGGACCAGGCGGACTTGACGGTACCGGCCTTGTTGCCCCAGTCGGTCATCACGATGCCCTTGAAGCCCCACTCGTCACGCAGCACGGTGGTGAGCAGGTCCTTCTTCTGCTGGGTGTATTCGCCGTTGAGCTGGTTGTAGGAAGACATCACCGTCCAGGGATCGGACTCCTTGACGGCAATCTCGAAGTTCTTGAGGTAGATCTCGCGCAGGGCGCGCTCGCTGATGCGGGCGTCGTTCTCGTTGCGGTTGGTCTCCTGGTTGTTGGCGGCATAGTGCTTGATCGAGGTGCCCACGCCGTTCTTCTGGACGCCGCGCACGTAGGCGGCGGCCATCTTGCCGGACAGGAGCGGATCCTCGGAGAAATACTCGAAGTTGCGGCCGCAGAGCGGGTTGCGGTGGATGTTCATGCCCGGGGCAAGCAGCACGTCCACACCATATTCGTGAACCTCGTTGCCCATGGCGGCCGTCACCTCCTCCACCAGGGCGGTGTCCCAGGAGCTGGCGAGGAGCGTCCCCACCGGGAAACCGGTGCAATAGAAAGTCTGCGAAGCGCCCTGGCGGGTCGGGCTGATGCGCAGGCCGGCAGGGCCGTCGGCCAGCACGGTGCCCGGGATGCCGAGGCGGGCGATGGGACGGGTGTTGCCGGCAGCGCCGGGCACCTGGGCGGCGACGCCGGAGGTGACGCCGTTCACGATTTCGGCACGGGCGCCGCCGACCAGCAGGGTCGCCTTCTCCTGGAGAGTCATGGCGGCGAGGACCTCGTCGATGTTGTCCTTGCGGAGCTGCGGCTGGGCCAGGGCGGACAGGGTCGTCAGCCCGGCAGCAGCCATCAGAAAGTATTTCTTCATATTCGTAAAATTATGTGTTATTGGATTTTGAGTTCATTTTTCCCGCCGTGCAGGAGATAGTCGCGACCGCCGGAGCGGAACACGCCATCGACGCCTTCCGGCAGGGTGACCTCCGCGTGGAGGGCCCTGCCTTTCACCCGGTAGTGCACGGACACGGCGCCCGCCGGATGCGGAATCTGCCCGCCGATCTCGCGGAGGCCGCCGAGGTGCGGCTCGATCCGGACCCGGGCGAATCCCGGCGCTGCGGAGTCGATGCCGAGCACCGTGCGGTACAGCTCGATGCTGGGGCTCGCGCCCCAGGCATGGCAGTCGGAGCGGGTACCGCTCACGTCGGAGGTCTCTCCCCAGGTGGTCATGCCCATGGCGATGTTCTCCCGCCAGATGTCCAGCCAGCCGAGGTAGCCGTCGCCGAGACCGGCCTTGACGAGGGCCTCGTGCAGATAGAATTTGTAATAGACGGAGCAAGGGGCCAGCGACTTGTCTTCCAGCAGCTTGCGCCCCATCGCAGCGGGGTCTTCGACAATCCCGCAGAGGAGGGCCAGCGCACCTGCGTGCTGGCTGTAGTTGTCCTGCTCGGAGCGGTCGGCGAAGAGGCCGCGCGCAGCATTCCAGTAGTTCTTCTTCACGGCGTCCTCCAGCCGGTCGGCCTCCTGAAGATACACTCCGGCCTGCCAGTCGTTGCCCCGCACCCGCTCCATGTCGGCCATCATCTGATAGGCATACAGGAGTTGCAGGTCCATCAGGGCGGAGCAGCCGTCGGCGCCTTCGAGCGGCGCGCCGTAGCCCCAGCGCGGATCCCCGTTCACCCAGTCGCTGAAATTCCAGCCCGGGAGGTCCTTCAGCCGGCCGTCGGCCTGCTGGTAGCGCTGGAAATAATGGATGATCTGCTCGGCGCCGGGCAGCAGGTCAAAGACAAATTCGACGTCAGCCCCATACATCATGTAGTCATGCAGGGCGTAGATATAGCTCAGCGCGTAGGGCTGGATGTACTGCGGGCTGGTTGTGGGATAACGGCTCTTGGTGATGCCATCGACGCTGCGGCTGATGTCTGCCAGGTAGAGGAAATTGCGCACCAGACGGTCGTCGGAGCTGTTGTAGAGGGTCACGAGGGCCTGGATGCGGGTGTCACCCAGGTACTGGAGCTGCTCGTAGTAGGGGCAGTCCATATAGGTCTCCGTGGCGCAGAGGCGTGCGGTGCGCCAGCCGATTTCAAGCATCTTCTGCAGTTCGGCGCTGTCCGTGTCCAGACAGGCATCCTGCGTGAAAGGATACCCCGTGAAGGTGCCATCGACCCGGTCGATCGTCAGCGGCTCGCCGGCCGTCTCGACCTGCAGGCGCACATAGCGCCAGGTCCGCCAGCTCAGCGTGGTGAACCGCTGGCCGGCGCTGCCGTCGGAGACCAGCCTGTCCTGACGGCCGATGAAGACCTTGCCCTCGACCTCGTCCCGGTTGCCCTTGCCCGCCGGACGGGGCATGCCGGAGCGGACCGCATAACGCGCAGGCATGTCCGCCGGCACGGCCGGATCCGCAGACGGAATGAAAAGCGCCTCCGCATAGCCGACCGTGATCTGCGCGTCCCGGCCGCCGCTGAAGGTCAGGTTGAAATAGGCATTGGTCAGGAAGGACTGGTCCAGCAGCAGCTCCGCTTTCGTGTTCGCGGGAACGGTCAGCCGGCTGCGGCCCTCCAAGAATCCGGCAGGCACCTTCACGCCTTCCGCCCTGCGCACGGAGACGAGATTCTGCTGCGTCATTTCCATCTGCGGCAGGGTGGAGGGGCGCAGGTTGTGTCCTTCGCCCTGGTTGGGGCTGTTGTAATCCTTCGGCTCGCCCGCAGGGCCCTGGACGGCATCCGGCCAGCCCTCGGTGCTGACGGTGGCGGTGTTCCAGCCTTTCACGGTCTGCCGCATGTCGACCAGTTCGCCGGGACCGGCCACATAGTAGCCGGACACCTGCACGCGGAGCGGGCTGTAGGCCTTGTCCGCCATGCACTTCCAGCTGCGGTCGGTATAGAGTCCGCGGGCGTTCCCCTCCCCCTGGAGCAGGAACCCGGCGGCCACGGAAATCTGCGAATCGGGCTTCTCACGCCCTTCATGATACACCAGTGCCGCGATCACGTTGGTCCCGGCCGTCAGGTACGGGGCCAGATCGACGGTCTCGTAGTTCCAATGCGTGGCGTCCCCCTTGGCGGGGCCGAGGGAGACCAGCGTCCCGTTGACATAGAGCTTGTAGCGGTTGTCGCCCGTCACATGGACCACATAGTCCGCCGGCACGGCGGGCAGGGTCACGTCCTTGCGGAAATAATATACGCCATAGTCCTGCGGCCCGGCGTCCGGCACGGAGATCCAGCGGGCGGCCCAGGCGTCGGTCCGGAGGTCGAAAGGAGCAAGCGGGCCGGACCGTGCGAAGGCACCGGTGTCCGCAAGGAGCACCAGCGCCGTCAGAATCGTAAGCAATTTCTTCATCAGATGGGGTATCTTTGTGTAAAGATAGCTATTTTACTGAATCCCGGCTTCTTTCCTTTTGCATTTTTATTCGGATTTGTACGCAAATTCTTCATTTGCTATCTTTGCACTGCAATGGCAGATTCCTTCCGGCAGACGCTGACCCTCGGCGACGCGCAGAAGCTGACGGGACCCCGGGCCTTCAACATCATGATGAAGCCCGCCGGGTCGCTGTGCAATCTCGGCTGCGCCTACTGCTACTACCTCGACAAGGCGGAGATCTACGGCGGACACGAGCCCCGGATGAGCCTGGAGATGCTGGAGACGGCGGTACGCGGCTACATCGAGGCCAACGACGTGCCCGAGGTGACCTTCATCTGGCACGGCGGCGAGCCCATGGTCCTGGGGCTGGACTTCTACCGCCAGGCGATGGCCTTCCAGCAGCGCTACGCCGGCGGCAAGACCATCCGCAACACCCTGCAGACCAACGGTACGCTCATCACGCGCGAGTGGGCGCGTTTCTTCAAGGAACATGATTTCCTGCTGGGCGTTTCGCTGGACGGCCCGCGCGACATCCACGACAAGTTCCGGCGCGACAAGGGCGGAGCGCCCACCTTCGACAAGGTGATGCGGGGCATCGAACTGCTGGATGCGGAAGGCGTCCCGTTCAATACGATGTCCACCGTCAATTCGGCCTGCGAAGGGCGCGGGCTGGAGGTCTATCGCTTCCTCAAAGGCATCGGCAGCCGCTACCTGCAGTTCCTGCCTGTCGTGGAGCACATCCTCAAGGGGCCCCGGCCCCGGATCGTGGATCCGGACACCCCCGGCGCGGTTCTCGCCCGCTGGAGCGTAAGCGACGTGGGTTTCGGCCGCTTCCTGTGCGACATCTTCGACGAATGGGTCCGGCAGGACGTGGGCGCGTGTTTCGTCAACCTCTTCGACGCCACCCTGGCCGGATGGTGCGGCGTGCCCCCCGGGACCTGCGCGTACGCGGACACCTGCGGCGACAACGCCATCCTGGAGCACAACGGCGACCTCTACCCCTGCGACCATTTCGTGTATCCGAAATACCGGCTGGGCAACATCCGCGAGCACAGCATCGCGGAGCTGATGGATGCGGAGAAGATGGTGCAGTTCGGTCTCGCCAAGCGGACTGCGCTCCCGCGCAGATGCCGCGCCTGCGAATACGTGCAGCTCTGCCACGGCGAATGTCCCAAGCACCGTTTCAACCGCACGGAAGCCGGCGAGACGGGACTGAACGCCCTCTGCGCCGGCTACCGGATGTTCTATGCGCATTCCGCGCCTTATATGCTCAAGATGCGCGAGCTGCTCGCCCGGGACCTCGCCCCGGCGCTCGTGATGCCGTGGGCGCGCGAGCAGAAATCCCTTCGTCTTACGGTTCCGCGATGAAGGGCTGGAGGTACTCGCCGATGCGGTCGAGCCAGTTGTAGCTGCCCGTGCCGGGCGAGGCCGTGCGCTGGAAGCAGTGCGGACGCAGGGCAAGCGTATGCAGTTCGCTCTGGATGCCCATGGCACGCATCTTCTCCCAGGTCTTGACCGAATTCATCGAAGCGTACACGTCGGCGTCGCCGTGCAGGAAGAGCATCGGCGCCGTGTCGAGGTCGAAGCTGAACTCGGGCGCGAGGACGGCGGAGTCGTCGTTGCCCCGGGTCGTGTTGCCGCCGTCCAGCCCGTCGGTCAGCGCGTAGGCCGGATAGATGCCGATGCCCCACTGGACCTTGCAGGAGACGCGGTCGATGGCGTCGATGGGCAGATAGGACTGGTGCCGGGAAGAGGTCACGCCCATCAGCGTAAGGTGGCCGCCGGCGGAGGAGCCCATGATGCCGATCCGGTCGGGATCCAGGCCGTGCTCCGCCGCCTCGCTGCGTACGATGCGGATGGCGCGCTGGAGATCCTGCCAGGCCGTGATGTGCTTGGCGAGGCCTTCCGGACGCGGCGTACGGTATTTCAGCGTGACGACGGTCACGCCCATGGCGTTGAGATAGCGCCGGGCCGGGGCCACCTCAAAGGCGTCGGGATCGTTGCGCGAGTAGGCGCCGCCGGAATAGATGATCTGGATGGCGCGCGTCTTGCGCACGGCGGGGATATGCCATTCGATGTACGGGACACACTGGTTCTCCCGAAAATCCGGCGTCTTGCCCGCCGGCCAGACATCTTCGCGGATCAGTTCCGCCCGGTCGGCGTCGCTGGTGAAGCGGTCGGCCAGCGCGACTTCCGGCTGGAGGGGGCCGAGGTACCCCATCTGGGTCATGAACTCGACGGCCCGGTCGAAGCCGAAGGCGCCGTGGCCCTTGCCGGGATAGAGGTGCAGCTCGGCCGGGATGCCCATACGGCGCAACTGCCGGTAGATCAGCGTAGATCCATTGGGTGTATAGGGGTCGAGGCCGCCGTGGTGCAAGCTCATCGGGCAGGTCTTCTCATCGAACTTGAAGATGCTGTCCAGCTTGATGTCGGGGCCATAGCCCTCGCGGCTGGCCGGGTCGCCCGAGGCGCCGTCGCTCGTCACGTAGGCCGGGGCGTTGACGATGGCCCAGTTGATATGGCAGGGCAGGTCGTCGATCCTGTCGATCCGCTCATAGGCCGGCGTCTGCGAACTGGTCGCGAGCAGCACGGCGAGGTGGGACCCGGCCGACATGGAGATGGTCCCGATCTTCTCGGGATCGAAACCGCGCTTCTTCGCCTCGCTCCTGACCAGGCGGACGGCGCGCTGGCCGTCTTCCCAGGCGCTCTGGTAGATCGGCAGTCCCTGCGGACGCGGGGTGCGATAGACGAGGTTGACGCATTGGAAACCGAGGGCCGTGAGCTTCTCGTGCCACTCGTTGATCAGGGTCACATCGACGGTCCCGAAATAGGCGCCGCCGGAGATCAGGATCATGCAGGCGCCGTTGCGCACGGACTTGTCCGGTGCCTCGAACCATTCCAGATACGGCATCCGGTGCTCTTCCCGCTTGAAGCCCGGGGTGCGGATTTCATTGACCATAGCGGCCATCTGGCCGTCCTGGGCGTCGGGCATCTTGCCCTTCGGCCAGAGGGGTTCGCGCTCGAAAGCGCCGAGCGTAAGCGTGCAGAAAAGGAGCAGGGCTCCGAGCAACTTCTTCATATGCTGACAATTTTGGTATAACCTACACATGTGGATGCGTAAATTTACAAAAAATTGGACGATTCGGAAGCTTTTGGACAGTTTTTGCCGTCATGTCCGGCCGCCACCGTCATGCCCGACAATCACCGTCATGCCCGGCCTGACCGGGCATCTCTCACCGCACCGGCCGGAGCGTCACCGTCCGGGTGCAGGCGGCCGGATAGACGCGGTAGGCCCCGAAGATGCCGCGCGCCGTATCTCCCACGCCGCTGGTGGCATAGTCGAGGTTGAGCGTGATGTCGTCCGCGCGCTGCAGCTGGTACTGATAGACGGCCCTGGTCAGGTTCTCCGTCGTGTAGGGGTACGCATTGAAGGCGAACGGCGCATCCATCGAGAATTCGATACCGCGGCCGCCGGCGTCCGAGAGCCGCACCCAGCGGTTGTCGGTGCGCAGGCCGTAGTCCTGCGGGATCAGGTAGGGCTCGTACATGTCGGCCACCGTCGTCTCATACGCGCCGATGCGGTAGCCAGTCTTGCGGTCGGGATAGTTGGCCTGCGGGCCGCGGCCCAGCCAGGCCACCCGGTCCAGCTGCTCCTTCAGGCCCAGGGTCAGGCCCAGGCGCGGCAGCCAGGCGGGCATATTGCCCTGCGGCCGCACGGTATGCTCCAGCGTGAGCGTCCCGGCGCCGTCGATCCGGTAGCGGCAGATCTCCTCGAAGCCGTTGTAGGACATGCCCATGATGTAGGCGTCCAGCTGCGCCATGCCGCTGCCCAGGGTGGCGAGGTCCCGGACCTCCACGACCACGGTGCCGTCCGCCTCGCGGGCCTGCACGCCGGCAGGGATGCGGCGGATGCGGTCCAGCCCGGCAGCATAGTAATGCGAGGCCAGCACATGCGCGTGACCGATGCTGCCGTAGCCCTCCACGGAGGCGCGGCCGGCGCTCAGCCCGTTCCAGCCGTCCAGCTCGTTGGCGAGCGGGGCGCGCCAGACATTGAGCGCGAGCGGGCGCGTCAGCATTTCCCGGCCGTCATAGACGACGGAGACCAGCTGCCCGGCGGCGTCGAAGGTATAGGCAAAGCCGGGACCCTCCGCGACGGTGCGGTCGCCGTCGCGGCGCAGGGAGGCGCGTCCCCGGACGGATGCAGGTGCGGCGGGGGTAAACCAGGAAGCGAGTTCAAACTGCTCCCAGGCCAGTTCGTGGCCGGCCGGCGCCCAGGAGGTCTTGTCGCGCAGGCGGACGCTGACGGTCAGGTAATAGTGCTTCCCGGGCTCCAGGCCGGAGCGCCGGACGGGGATGCGGACCACCTTCGCGGCCTGCGGTGCGAGGAGCACGTCCAGCGTGCCCTGCTGCACCGCCTTGCCGTCGGCGGAAAGCGTCCAGACCGTCTCGTAACGGGAATTGTCCGTGTAATACTGGCGGTTCAGGATCTCCACCGCGCCCTCCTCGTCAATGAGGGTGAAGCGGAACGGCTGCGCCATCTTCTTCATCTGCCACATCTCGGGCTGGGGCGTGCGGTCAGGCCAGATGCTGCCGTAGGTGCGCGCGCCGGCGCCGTAGGTCCAGAAGCGACCGGTCTCCTGCTCCCCTTCGAAATCCAGCCAGAGCGCCGCCCGCGCCGGATCGAATCCGTCTCCGGGCAGGACGGCGTCCGCGAAGACGCCGACATTGTCCAGCAGGGCGTCGCAGACATAGTCTTCGATGTCCTGGCCGCCGATCTCCTCGTTGCGGCCGATGCACAGCGACAGCGGCAGGTTGCGGATGCGGCCCGATGCGGGCTGGGAAGCAAGTTCCTGTCCGTCCACGAACAAGCGCATCGCGGCGCCGTCATACACGGCCGTCACGTTGTGCCAGCGGTTCTCCCAGTCGGCGGGAAGCGGGGCTTCCAGGGTGAGGGTACGGCCGTTGTCGATGTAGAACTGCAGTTTGTCCCGGTGCTGGCGCAGGCCGAACTGGTGCGCGCCCTTGGTGATGAAGTAACCGCCGCTGCGGTTGAACCTGCGCGGGAACACGTCCAGGGTCAGGGTGAGCTTGTCGCCCGCAATCTCCACGTTGTCGGCACGATAGACCTGCACCCACTGGTCCTGTTTGATCAGGTCGAGCGCCAGGCCGGTGGGGCCTTTCACGAGGCGGGCCTGCCCCATGATGTGGGCCGGCGTGTGATAGGGAGAACGGTCGGTGAGGGCGCGCACGGGCGCGTCGATGCCGACGCTGACGAAGTCCCACACGGCACCGCCGAGCAGGCGCGGATGGGCCCAGATCACATCCCAGTAGTCATCCAGCGCCCCGCCGCCGTTGCCGGCCACGGACAGGTATTCGTCCATGAAGGACGGACGCAGGTCGAGGGTGTCCAGGCCGTAGCCCAGCTCCAGCTCGAAGGGAGAAGGATAACGCGGGCCGACGATGTCCTCGGCCGGATGCTTGGCCGCATTGCCGCCGTACATCCAGTAGCGGGTGGGATCCAGCGACTTGCCTTCCTTCACCACTTCGGTGATGTTCTGTCCCTCGCCGCTCTCGTTGCCGGCGCTCCAGAAGAGCACGCTGGCGTGGTTGCGGTCGCGCAGGACCATCCGGCGGGCCCGCTCACGGTACATCGGGGCGAACTCCGGCATGTCGCAGACGTACTGCGTGTCGTGCGACTCGTCCCCGGTCTCGTCGATCACATAGAGGCCGTACTCGTCGGCCAGTTCCAGATAGCGGTGCACCGGCGGGTAGTGCGAAGTACGCACCGCATTGAAATTGAACTGCTTGAGTATCTCTATATCCTGGCGGATCACCTCCTCGGTGATGCGGTGGCCCATCGTGGGATGCTGCATGTGGGAGCACTGGGCGCTGAGCTTGAGCGGCTGCCCGTTGAGATAGAAGACGCCGTCGCGGATGACGGTCTTCTTGAAGCCGATCTTCTTGCGGACGGCCTCCACGACCTGGCCGCCGGCATCTTTCAGGCAGAGTTCCAGGTCATAGAGGTCCGGGGTCTCGGCCGTCCATTTCAGCGGCGCGGTCACGTGCGCCTTCAGGGAGGCCTTGTCCCGTGCGCGCTCACCGAGCGTCACCGGCGCGCCCATGCGGGCCACTTCCCGGCCCTCCCGGCTCACCACGCCTTCCACGCGGTATTGTCCGGCACCGCCGTCAAAGGAGCGCACAGCCACCTCCACGGACAGATCGCTGTCCCGGTAGTCTTCGTCAAAGTCGGTAATCACCTGCCAGTCCCACAGATGCGCCTTCGGGGCGGCGTACACCCACACGTCATCGAAGATGCCGGCCAGGCGCCAGTAGTCCTGGTCCTCCAGGTAATAGCCGTCGCAGTACTTGAGCACCAGCACGGCCAGCGTGTTGCGGCCGGGCTTCACGTAGCGCGTGATATCGTATTCGGCGGGCTCCTGCGCGCCCTCGTTGTAGCCGATGAGCGTGCCGTTGACCCAGACGAAGCTGGCCGAGGCCACTTTCTCGAAATGCAGGAAAATCTCGTCTCCGTTCCAGTCGCGCGGGAGCGTGAAAGCCGTCCGGTAGGCGCCGGTGGGGTTGAATTCCATCGGGGCGTTCGGGACTTCCACGGCGAAGGGATCGTCACTCACGCCGTTCAGGTTGTACTGCGCCATCCGGATCTCGCGCTGCGACGCGCCCGGGACCCGTCCTTCGACGAGCGCCTTGTAGTGGTCCAGCCGCACCTGCGGCATGCGGTGCGGGAACGGCAGGGCGACATTGCGGAACACGGCCTGGCCGTAGCCCTGCATTTCCCAGTTGGACGGGACCTCGATCCGGTCCCACTTCCGGTCGTTGAAGGCAGGCCGGAAGAAATCGTGCGGGACCTCGCCCGGGCTTTCATAGTAGCCGAAACGCCAGGTCCCGTTCAGGGACAGATGCCTGTCGGGAATGTGAAAGGCCCGGCTTTCCTCCTGGCCGATCTCGAACACCTCGAGGTTGCTGACATAATACGGCAGATCCGGGAAGCCGTCCGGCAAGGTCCGGAATTCCTGCGCGGAAGCGGAGCGGCCCGCCTGCGCGAGGGTGAACACAGCCGCCGCGGCGGCTGCAAAACGGAACAAAACAGTCTTCATGAGTTCATCTCTTTCGGGATTCACTCATAAAGATAGGCATAAAAGGAACAACCCGTCCTCTTTGACCCAAGACTGAAACAAAAAGAAGGATTATTCCGCCTCCAGCAGGAACACGGCCGAACTGTACAGCGATCCCATCACCGGATTGAACGCACCGCTCTCCAGGAAGGCGCCGGACCAGACGCCGCCGTCTCCCCACCAGCAGGAACGGTCGACGTTCAGTTCCGTGACCTTGTAGCGGCGGCCGGCATCGAGTCCCTGCAGGCGGAAAGGATGCCCCTCGGCGCCCATGGCGTTGAAGCGGATACAATAGACGAACAGCACGGCGCGGGACTTGTCCTCACTGACATACAGCTGACCGTAATAATCGCTCCCGTAGGGCGAACCGAGGCGGTAGAGGTCGCCTCCGAAGACCAGGTCGCGGTAGCCCTTGTAGGAAGCGACGCAGCGGCGCACCAGGGCCAGTTCCTCCTCCGTCAGGTACTTGGGCTGCAGTTCCAGGCCGAGACGCCCCTGGCAGGCCACGTCGAAGCGGAACTTGAGCGGCGTCACGTTGCCGTCCTGGTGGTTCGGCACGGTGGATACGTGGTTGCCCATCACGCAGGCCGGATAAATGAGCCCGGTGGCATACTGGATCCGGACCCGCTCCAGCGCATCCGTATTGTCGCTGGTCCAGACTTCGTCGAAATACCGCATCGCCCCGTAGTCCACCCGCGCCCCGCCGGCGCTGCAGCACTGGATCAGCACATCCGGATACTTGGCCCGGATGCGTTCCATGACCTTGTAGAGTCCCTGGCAGTAAGCCACATAGAACTTGTCCTGGTCGTCCAGCGCATCGCTGCCGAAGGAAAAGACCGGACGGTTGCAGTCCCATTTGACATAGTCGATCGAGGCAGACAGCTTCATCACCCCGTCGAAGGCGTCGAACACGAAGTCCTGCACCCGCGGGTTGGTCAGGTCCAGCACCCACTGGTCGCGCTCCATATAGATCTCCCGGCCCGGGCTGCGGACCACCCACTCCGGATGCTTCTGCGCGAGTTCGGAGCGGGGATTCACCATCTCCGGCTCCATCCAGATGCCGAACTTGAGGCCCTTCTTGTGGGCGTAGGAAGCCAGGTAGTCGATGCCTTCCGGGAGCTTCTTGCGGTTGACCTGCCAGTCGCCCAGGCCGGCATCCGCGCCATTGCGCGGGTATTTGCCCCCGAACCAGCCGTCGTCGAGCACGAACATCTCCAGGTCCATCGAGGCGGCGTCATCGATCATCCGCAGCAGCGTCTGCGTGTTGAAGTCAAAGTACGCCCCTTCCCAGCTGTTGAGCAGGATGGGATGGACCGCGCCCTGCCCGTAGAGGCCGTAGCGGCGCGCCCAGCGGTGCAGGTTGCGCGAGGCCGTCCCGACGCCGGTGCCGGAATAGGTCCAGATCATCTCCGGGGTGCGGAACTGCTCCCCCGCCTCCAGCGGCCAGGCCGAGGCGAAGGGGTGGATGCCGCAGATCACGTTGAGCCGGCCTTCGACATCGTGCTCGAACGCCAGACGGTAATTGCCGCTCCAGGCCAGGGCCCCCGCCACTACCTCGCCGGCATCCTCCCGCAGTTCTTCCGTGCCCAGGCTGAGCACGAAGGAAGGGTTGGCACACTGGGTGTTCTGCGTGCCGCGGCGGGACTCGAGCACCTTCACGCCTTTGCCGAGCGGCTCGGATTCCAGCTTCATCTCCTGCGCCCAAGAGCCGTGGACGTGCGAAAGGAGGTAGCTGTCAGCACGCAGGGACAGCGCGCCGGAGGCATACTCGAGCATCCGCAGCGGCTGCGACCCCTCGTTGAGGATCTCCGTGTGCTCCACGATCACGTCTTCCGCCGGGTAGGCGTCGAAGACCAGGCGCACCGCCACTTTGCGGAGCGGGTCCTTCAGCAGGATGGCGGTCGTGACCGTGCCCTGCCAGCGGCTCACCGTGTGGGAATCATAGACCAGCTCGGTGTTATGCGTCCCGTCCGCATAGCGCAGGTGCAGGGCGGGCTCCCCCAGGAAGCGCCCGCCCGTGGCCGGATAGGCCTGGGAGAAACCGGCGGTATAGCGCATGTCCCGGATGGGCACGGCGGCAAACTCGTCCGCCGCCATCCGGGGCCCGTAATACAACTGATAAACAGTCTTGTTCTCGCGGACGGCGAAAACAAGACTGGTCGAAGAGGTCTCCACGGCGATCACCGGATCCGACCCGGCATGCAAAGGCATGGCCGAGGCCAGCAGCGCCATCAGGAAAGCAAGGAAAAACTGTTTCATTATTTGACCGTTATGATTGTCCTGGCGTAGCGGGTCAGGGCAGGTTCGCCACTGTCCGTGACCTCGCAGATGAAGTGCAGCGTCGTGCCGGAGGTGGCGCCGGCGGGCACGGTGATCCGGGTCTCCGCCTGTCCCGGCACAGCAATCTCCGCCTCCAGCGGGCAGGTACCGGCTTCCCGGTACTGCCACCAGCGCAGGGTCAGCGCATCGCCGTCGGGATCGGTCGCCGCCACGCAGACGGTGACGCTCTCTCCCGGCTTCGCCTGTAGCAGGAATGGCGTTTCCAGCCGCACCGCCGGCTGATGGTTGGCATCTTCCGGCGAGAGGACGGTCCAGCTCATGCGGGCCGCGAAGTCATTCTGGAAGGCGCGGGTCCAGCGGGCCATCGGCCGGAAATAGGCCGCCACCTGGGCTTCCGAGGCCGGGATCACCCCTTTCAGCGTCAGCCGCCCCCAGGTGTTGGCGCTGGAGATGCGGCCTTCGGGATACGTCCAGGAGCTGTCCGGCACAGGATCCATCCACACGTTTCCGCGGACACGCGTGTAGCGTCCGCCCCAGCTTCCCCAGTCGGGGTGCTCCGGGTCATTCATCCCGGTCGGAATGACGTACATATAGGAAGGCGAATCCCCTTCTGAACGGAAATCCCCCGCCGCCACCAGGAAGGAGGCGTCGGACTGGCGGACGTCGGAGACGTTGGTCGGATTGAACCATTCGCCGTCCAGGCAGGCGCGGTAAGTGGTGCCAAGCGGCCCCACGTCCAGGATCCATTTCTTCATCCAGGCGCTTTCCAGCCAGGGCCAGTTCTCCTTCGGCTGCGCCGTATGCCAGCGGTAGGCGATGGCCTCGAACTGGTCGCTGATGATGACCAGGATGCCGTATTTTTCCCAATGCGGGCGGATATAGCTCTGGTAGGTGGAGTCCTGCTCCCAAATGTTGAACAGGCGGAGGCGGGCCGCCACTTCCTGCATCCGCTCGGGATGCTCCTCCTCGATGGTCTTGAGCGCCCGGGCGAGCGTGTTGACCCCGCCCCAGGCCTGGATCCAGACCGGACGCGGGTCGCTGCGGTCCAGCAGGACCTCCACGATGCGCTGCGAGCCCGGGGTGACCTGCTCCATCTCCCCTTCCGCGTCCACGTTGCCCAGATAGCTGCGCCCGCGCAGGAACTCCGGCGATGGATAGCGGGCGTCGTGCTTCACGAGGTTCGGATAGACCTGGGCGTATGCGCCCATCACGGTGTCCATCCAGTCGTCGCCCGCCCACTTGTGGCCGCGCCAGTGGTACTGCGAGCTGCTGGTGACGATCGCCTCCACGTCCCACTCGTTGCAATAGAGCAGGAAGCGGACCAGCGAGCATTCGTCATCGATCTCACCGTCCGTCGTCACGATGACGCGGGGACGGGCGGCTTCCTGGCTGGCGGGATGCTGCGTGCAGCCGGAAGAAAAAAACAGGGCGCTGAAGAGAAGCACCCCGAAGAACACGGGAGTTTTCCTTTTCATGGCAAAATATAGCAAGATTGTCTCAAATGTACAAAAAAAAACTTATCTTCGTTCCCACCAAATTCCATGCAGCTGTGAACAACGACATCCACCTGAAATACCTGGTCGCCAACAAGAGCGACCGTCTCTGGGGCCTTGCCGTCCACTCCGTGGGTTCCCAGGCCGTCGCGGCCGGCGAACCCTACCCGCCCACCGGGCACCCGTCCCGCTACCTCTTCTCCGAAGAGCGCGGCCGGATCCTGCAGGAATACCAGCTGCTCTACATCACCGAAGGGCAGGGCTGGTTCCGCAGCGCGTCCCTCTCCCACCGGGTCCCCCTGACGCCGGGCAGCATGTTCCTGCTCTTCCCGGGCGAATGGCACAGCTACCGGCCGGATCCGGCCACCGGCTGGAAAGAATTCTGGATCGGCTTCGACGGAGCGCTGATCGACCGCTGGAAGGAGAACGGCTTTTTCAGCCCGGAGCACCCCGTCTTCCAGGTGGGGCTGCATGACGACATGGTGGACCTGTACCAGGAGGCCATCCACGCTGCCACCGCCCAGGAATCCGGTTTCCAGCAGCACCTGCTGGGCATCGTGACACACCTGCTCGGCCTGGCCAACTGCTATAGCCGCCGGGAGGCCTTCTCCGAGGTCGGAGACCAGATCAACCGGGCCAAGATCTACATCGCGGAGCATTTCCGTTCCGTACGGCCGGAAGAGGTGGCCGCCCACCTGTGCATGGGTTACTCCAAGTTCCGCAAGATCTTCAAGGAATACACCGGCTTCTCTCCCGCGCACTATATCCAGGAAGTCCGCTTCGCCAAGGTCAAGGAGGCGCTGACCAACAGCACCCTGCCCGTCAAACAGATCGCCTACGAGATGGAGTTCGACAACTACGACTATTTCTGCACCGCTTTCCGGCGGGTCACGGGGATGACCCCGATGGCCTACCGCAACATGACCCAGGGACGATGAAGATCCTTTTCCTGCACGGCCTCGCCTCTTCGGGCGCCTACAAGATGGCGGACATGCTGCGCCAGCTGATGAAGCCCTGCGAGGTCCTTGCGCCGGACCTGCCCATCGAAGCGGATGCCGCCCTCGCGCTGGCGCGGGAACTCTGCGCCTCGGAGCGTCCGGACCTTGTCGTCGGCCTGTCCTGGGGCGGATTCCTCGCCCAGAAACTGCGCGGGCAGCGCAAGGCCCTGGTCAATCCCGACCTGCACGTGTCCCGGCTCCTGCGCACCAAGACCGGCACCGTGGAATACCTCTCTCCCCGGCGCGACGGGGCCCGGAGCTTCGAAATCACGGAAAAGATCTGCCGGCAATATGAACTTCTGGAGCAGGAGGAATTCGACGGCCTCACGGACGAAGAACGAGCCCTGACCCTCGGACTGTTCGCCGACGGCGACGAACTCGTGCACTGCGGGCCGGAATTCGCCCGGCACTATCCCGGCCGGGCCGTCTTCTATCCCGGGCACCATCTGCCCGTCTATCCGGAGATGAAATACCAAATCGTGCCGTTTCTGCGCGATTTCCTGCAGGCATCAGGCCCGAGTTCCGGAAACAATTGTTAACTTTGCACCCGAAATCTACTACACGACATGAAACAGCTCAACACCAAATTGATGCATCCGGCAGAGCAGCTCGCGCTGATCATCGGCCGGATCTACCGCAGCGGCCTCACGACGACCTCCGGCGGCAACCTGTCCATCATGGACGAAAACGGGGACATGTGGATCACCCCGGCCGGCATCGACAAAGGCTCCCTGACGGCGAAAGACATTATGTGCGTCAAGGCGGACGGCACCATCGTCGGCCCGCACCGTCCCTCTTCCGAATATCCCTTTCACAAGGCGATCTACAAGATCCGCCCCAAGATGCACGCGGTCATCCACGCGCATCCCCCGGGACTCGTGACCTTCAGCATCGTGCATCAGATTCCGGATACGAGCATCCTCCCGCAGGCCCGCAACGTCTGCGGCCCCATCGGATTCGCTCCCTACGACGTGCCGGGCAGCGCCGCCCTGGGCGAGAAGATCGCCGGCGAGTTCAAGAAGAACCCGGACTATAAGGCCGTGATCATGGAGAACCACGGCGTGGTGCTCTGCGGCGAGGACATCGCCGACGCCTACCAGCGCTTCGAGACCCTCGAGCTCTGCGCCCGCACCATCCTCAACGCCAAGACCCTGGGCGAGCCGCATTACCTCTCCGAGGAGGAGCTGCTCTTCCACGAGAACCACCTGGTGGGCGACTACCAGCACTTCATGAATGTGGAGCACCCGTCCGACGAGCGCGCCCTTCGCACCGAGATCGTGCGGATGGTGCGCCGCGCCTGCAACCAGAAGCTGATGAGCAGCTCGTACGGAACGGTCTCCATGCGCTGGCGCGGCAACGACTTCGTCATCACGCCTCCGGGCATCCAGCGCTGGGACATCGACGAGGAAGACATCGTCCAGATCAAGGACGGCATGGCCGAAGCCGGCAAGACTCCGAGCCACGCCACGGCGCTGCACTACGAGATCTACCGCCGCAACCCCAAGGTCAATGCGATCATCCTCACCCAGTGCCCTTCCCTGATGGGCTACTGCACCACGGATGCCGAATTCAATGTCCGGACCATTCCTGAGAGCTGGATTTTCCTGCAGGATGTGCCGAAATTCCCCTTCGGGGCGCACTCCACGGATCCCGGCAAGGTCGCCGAGGTGTTCAAGAACCGCCCCTGCGCGATGCTCGCCAACGACTCCGTCGTCGTGGCTTCCGACTCCCTGATCAACGCCTTCGACCGCCTCGAGGTCGCCGAGTTCGCCGCCAAGTCGCTCATCCTCGCGACGCCGGTCGGCAAGCTTCACCCGATCACCGACAAGGAAGTCGAAGACCTCCGCGTCGCCTTCCACGTCGGGGAGTAGCCGGTCGCATTCAGAAGACAAAGGCCTCCGGAGGACGATTCCTCCGGAGGCCTTCTTCTTTCAAGCCGGCATCCGCCTATAGCTCGTCGGCGTGGGCGAGGAGGTACTTCTCCGCTTCGGCGTTCCACAGGCCGTTGTGGGCCTTGCAGAGGCGGTCGAGCTCGTCATAGACGGGCTTTCCGACCTTGCCGAAGTCCGCGATGGCCGTGAGCGGCATCGTCACGTGGGTGTAGATCAACTTCTTGCCGCCCGGGATCTCCGGGAGGTTGAGGGTGGTCTCCACCACGGCGTTGAGGCCGCCGACGTGGGTCACGAGACCGGCCGGATCCATACCCAGTCCCATGTAGTGGAGGGCTTCCTTCATGTCGTCGGTGTTGCCGCCGGAAGTGCCGACCACGTGCGTGGAGTTGTAGTGGACGTTGTAGAAGTTGAACGGAGCCTTGAACGGGGACTTGCCGGGACCGGCGAAGAAGTTCAGGCAACCGTCGAAAGCAAGGATGTCGTCGGCCTGTTCGACCACCGGGGCCACCGGGGCGAAGCAGAAGACGTCGTCGTAGCCCTCACCGCCGGCAATGCCCTTGAGCACTTCCACCGGATTGTCCACGGCCGTGTTGACGTAGTGCAGCTCAATGCCGCGGCTCTTGGCGAACTCCACGGTATAGAGCGAAGCGGCACGGTCAAGGCGCTCCTGGTTGATGTCGGTCACGACCAGCAGCGAAGGGCGCCGTTCGTCGCGATGGAGGACATAGTTGATGGCGGCGAGGCCCATCGGGCCGACGCTGGCCAGCAGCGCCATCTTGCCGCCCTGCTTGATCTCCATGTCGTGCACATACTTGCCGGGGTGCGTGTGGTAATTGGCGTGCATGGCGCCGATCACGCAGCTCAGCGGCTCGCTCAGCGAAGCCGGATAGAAGGCTTCTCCCTTGTAAGGCAGCAGGCAGCCCTGCTGCATCACCTCGGCCGGGATGACCACGTAGGTAGCATCGCCGCCGATGTATGGATAGGAGTAACCGGGGGCGCTGTAGATACCGACGGGGCCGCCTTCGTAGGTGAGGGCCGGCTGGATGGAGAACTTGTCGCCGGGCTTGAATTCGCCCTGCCACTTGGCTCCGACCTCCAGGATCTCGCCGGCGAACTCGTGACCGATGATGGTCGGATGCTCGGCGACATCGTTGGGGACGCGCTTGTGGGACGCACCCTGGTGGGCGGCCTTGTAGGAGGACATGCAGATGCTGTCGCTGACCACCTTGGCCAGGATCTCATCTTCCTTGATCTGCGGGAGCTCGAACTCCTCGAGCCGCAGGTCGTTCACGCCGTAGAGGCGTACTGCTTTGGTTTTCATTATACTGTGGGTCTTGATTATGCTAACATCACCTGGCCGCCCGTGACGGGAATGGCCTGGCCGGTCTCGCCGGTCTGGTCAATGGCGTAAAGGATCGCCTTGGTCACGTCTTCCGGATTGCAGCCCTTGCGCATCGGGACCTGGGCGAGGTAGTAGTCCTTCACGTCCTGGACGGTCTTGGCGCCGGGCACCTTGCCGGCAGCGAGGTACTGCACGAACAGTCCGTTGACCGGATTGCTCCAGAGCGGTCCGTCGTAGAAGTTGCCCGGGCAGATGGAATTGACCTTGACGCGGAACGGAGCCAGCTCCAGGGCGAAGCTCTGCGTGAGTCCGATGCCGCCGAACTTGCCGCCGGCATAGGCGAAATTGGCCTTGGAACCGCGCAGACCGCTCTTGGAATTGACCTGCACGATGTCGGCGAAGTACTCCGGATCGGCCGCCGTCTCGATCTTCATGATGTGCGAGGCAACCTTGGCGCAGAAGAAGTAGGCCTTGTAGTTGATGTTCGTCACGAACTCGAAGTTCTCGGGCGTCATCGCCTCCAGGCCGCCTGCGCGGAGCACGCCGGCGTTGGACACGAACACGTCGAGGGCGCCGAAATTCATCACCGTCTCACGGATGAGGTTGTGCAGGCTGTCCATGTCGGCCACGTTCGTCTTGACGAAGATGGCGCGGTTGTTCTTCGCGATCCCGTTGAAGGAAGCCGCCGTCTGCCGGCCCACGGCCTCGTTGAGGTCGGCCACCACGATGTTGGCGCCTTCTTTCATCAGGTTGCGGGCGATGCCCTCGCCGAAGCCCTGGGCAGCGCCGGTCACGATGATGGTCTTGCCTTCCACGCGGCCCTTCGAGCCGGCGCCGGCCACCTTGCGGCGGTAGTTCTCCACCTCCCAGTTGTCGATGAAGTCGATCTGGCGCCTGGTCATCGGATGCTGTCCGCCGAAGCTCTGCGCGTACCAGGCGATCTTCATGGCGTCATAAAAGACATCCGTGATGATCTGGGCGTTCTTGGCGTTGTCGCCCACGGCGACGAGGCCCACGCCCTTGATCAGCAGCACCTTCGGCGTGTGGCCACGCTTCTCCACATAGGCCTCGATCTTCTTCTCGGCCTGGGCGGCGAGCTTGTCGCAGGGGCTGTCCAGGTAGATGTACTCGGACTTGCAATAGACGATGCCGTCCGGGGTGAAGGGAGAAAGGACGGCGTCGGCCGCCGCCTTGCTCTCAATGAACCCGTTGATGAGCGCGTTGTTGGTGACCTTGAGCGTCTTGAGGCCGCGGCCGCCGCGGGAAAGGACCTGGCGGATGGCCGGGATGGTCTCGCTGATGCAGTCGCACACGGGAGCCTCCCCTTCCGGGACGGGACGGACCTCCTTCTCCAGGGTGGAGAGGATGCAGTCGTAAACCTTGTCGATCTCTTCGGTCGTGTCGGCACCCACGAAGATGCCGTGGTTCTGCAGGAAGATCACCTGCGGCTCGTGCCCGTGCTCCTTCTTGTAGGCCCCCACCTTGTCATACACCTTCTTGAAGAGGGTATAACCGGGATCGGTATAGGGAATGTAAAGGGCGTCCGGGAAAAGCTGCGCGCACTTCGCCTCGGCCTCCTTCGAGCACATCAGGCCGCCCACGAGGGTCGGATGGAGATGCACGATGTAGGCGGCTTCCAGGCAATTGTGCATGGAGGTCTCGACCGACGGGCGGCGGCCCTTGGTGATGCAGGCGGCCGCCAGGTCATTCTTGACCTGCTCCTCGCGCTCGGCGGTGTCGGCGCTGTACTTCTTCTTCCCCATCGGGTTCAGCAGGGCGCGGTCCAGCACGGCGAAGCCGTCTTCGGTGATGGTGGCCAGGGCGTGGCCGCTGGCTTTGACCCAGATGCGGTCCGCCGTCTTGTAGGATGTATTGCCGCCGCCGGCGATCACGAACCTGTCGTCGGCGCCGTACTTGCGGGAAATGGCTATGAGCGCTTCTATTTCTTTCATGCTTCTACTGTTTTGGTGATGAGGGCGTCGCCCTCCTCGATGGTCTTGAGACCGTTCTGATGGGCCGCTACGGTGCAGGCGCCGCGCCAGTTGATCGCTTTCAGCTTGTCGGAAAGGTCCGCCGCGTCGCGGGTGCGGAGCTTGATGGGCTCCAGGGCCGGGGTGTTGTGCTCGGATCCGAAGGTGACGGTGAAGCCTTCCTCCTCCAGATAGCCGGCATACTGCTCCAGCACGGCCGTGGTGTTGCGGGTGGTGATGAACTCGACGGAGCGGAAACCGCGCTTCTTCAGCGTATCGGCCGCCTTCATCAGGTCGCCCTCGAAATCGGTGAAATTGCCCTTGGCGTCGTCCGCCAGGAACGGATAGGTCGGGATGCCGCCCGCCGCCTCGATGATGCGCTGGACGGTCTCCATCGGCAGGAACGCCTTGGGATCCTCAGGCACGAAGGCCGCGCCGCCCGCCTTGAGGAGGTTGCCGCGGATTTCGTTCTCGACGGCGGCCGCGTTGGCGGGATCGCTCTTGAGGGGCTTGCCGAAAATCTGCTCGTAGAGGGCGCGCTTGCAGTTGTCGCAGCCCGGACGGGCATCCACCGCCAGGCGCAGGGCCTTGGCGAGATGGCGCTCGCGGATGGAGCCGCGGGTGAGCGTGTCGCGCACTTCGGCGAAGGAGATGTTGAAGCCGGCCTTCACGGCATCGAGATGCTCGTTGAGCTTGGCGCACATCCGCTCCACCTGGGCGTTGGACTCGGCCTTGACGGCAGCGAGCTGCTCCGCTTCCCTGCCCTTCAGGATGACGGGATAGGCCAGGCCCTTGCCGCTGAGGTAGGTACGGCCGGGATTGTTGGGGTCGTTGACCCGCACGCCGGCCGCCTGGTCCTCGACGTTGAGGGAGATGAACTCGATATTGAAAAGAGGGAAGAGGTGGCGCTTGCCACACTCTTCACTCCATTCACGATACCCATCCATCGAGTAGAAATCATTGATTCCCACTACCTTCACCCCTTCCTCCGCCGCCATGTCCAGGGCCTGGCAGACCCCGTCGAAGGCGCTGAAGGAATACGGTGTATGTAAATGAGCGTTAACGTCAAACATGACCGTCCGTTCGATTAGACACCTTTCTTGGCGCGGAGGATGGCCTGCGCGTCCGTCTGGTTGCTCACGGGGACATAGTCCTTGAGCGGAACGATCTTCTCGTTGATCGCGTCGAGGAACCACTCCGGCTGCGGGAAGAAGGACTCCTCCAGCTCATGGCACGGGGTGATCCAGTTGCGGGAACCGAGCACCACGGGAGCCGCGTCGAGGTAGTCGAAGCAGAACTCGGTGATGTTGGCCGCGAGGTCGTTCAGGAAGCTGCCGCGGGCGCTGGCGTCGCCGGCGATGATGATGCGGCCGGTCTTCTTGACGGACTCGATCACCTTCTCGTAGTTGAACGGCACCAGGGTGCGGGCGTCGATGACTTCGGCCTCCATGCCGTATTTCTCCTTGAGCATGTCGGCGGCCTTGAGGGCGCGGTAGAGCGTGGCGCCGATCGTCAGGAAGGTGACGTCCTTGCCGGCACGCTTGATGTCCGGCTCGCCGAGCGGAATCTCGTAGTACTCCGCGGGCACGCCGCCCTCGTGGAACTGCTCGCCGATGCCGTAGAGGCGCTGGCTCTCGAAGAAGATCACCGGGTCGGTGCCCTGCAGGGCGCTGTTCATCAAACCCTTGGCATCATACGGGGTGACCGGGAAGACCACCTTCAGGCCCGGGATGTGGGTGCAGAGCGAAGTCCAGTCCTGGGAGTGCTGGGCGCCGTACTTGGAGCCCACGGACACGCGGACCACGACCGGCATCTTGAGGATGTTGCCGGACATGGCCTGCCACTTGGGCAGCTGGTTGAAGATCTCGTCGCCGCAGCAGCCGAGGAAGTCGCAGTACATGATCTCCGGGATCACGCGGCCGCCGCACATGGCATAACCGATGGCCGTGCCGATGATGGCCGCCTCGGCAATCGGGCTGTTGAAAAGGCGGTGGTACGGAAGCGCTTCGGTCAGGCCGCGATAGACGGCGAAGGCGCCGCCCCACTCGCGGTTCTCCTCACCGTAGGCGATGAGCGAAGCGTCCTTGTAGAAACGGTCCACGACCGCCTCGAACACGCCGTCGCGGAAGTTGTACATCTTCATGTTGCTGACGGGCTTGCCGTCCTTGTCCTTGAAGAAGCGCTCCTTGCCGGCGATCTGCTTGACGCGGGGATTCTCCTCCATCGGCATCAGCACGTCGGGCTTGGCATCGCTCAGGGAGTCGATGCTCTGGTTGGAGAACATCATGTCGCCGAGCAGTTCGTTGTCCTTCACGAGATCCATGCGCGGGGACACCTTCTCGTCGATGGCGAGCTTGTAGCAGTCGAAGATGGTCTCCTTCACTTCCTTCTGGATGGCGTCGAGCGCCGCCTGGTCGGCCACGCCGGCCTCGATGAGGCGCTTGCCGTAGGCGACGATGCAGTCCTCGGCCTCCCAGGCGGCGATCTCCTCCTTGGTGCGGTAGGAAGACTGGTCGCTCGGGGAGTGGCCGCTGTAGCGGTAGGTCACGACGTCCAGCAGGGCCGGGCCTTCCTTCTTCTCGAGGAGGGCCTTCTTGCGGCGGAAAGCGTCGATCACGGCAAGCGGATCATAACCGTTCACGCGCTCGGCGTGCCAGGCCTCGGCGTTGAAGCCGGCGCCCAGACGGGCCGGGAAGGTGTAGCCCATGGTTTCGCCCTTGGTCTGGCCGCCCATGGCGTACTGGTTGTCCATCACGTTGAAGAGCACGGGCAGGCCGCCCTTCATGTCGCCCTCCCAGAGGGTGTTGAACTGGTCCATGCTGGCGAAGGTCATGCCTTCGAGGACCGGGCCGCGGGCCATGGCGCCGTCACCGAGGTTGGCGACGACGATGCCCTTCTTGCGGTTGACTTTCTTATACAGGGCGGCGCCCACGGCGATGGAGCCGGAACCGCCCACGATGGCGTTGTTGGGATAGATGCCGAACGGGGTGAAGAAGGTGTGCA
>CAMHIP010000004.1 GCA_946185205.1 uncultured Bacteroidales bacterium
CGTAGCGGCATCGCGCATCTCGGAGCCTGCGCGCAGCGGATTGGTCTCGTGGCACATCCAGACCTCCAGGCCCGGACGCTCGGGGATCATGTCGCCCATGTGCATGGCGTCGCCGTGCTCCAGTTTGGTGGTGTAGAGGCCCGTGCCGTCGTCGTCGATGCAGCAGGAGCCGTAGACGATCTCGTCGCGGCCGTCGCCGTCCACGTCGGCCACGCGCAGGTTGTGGTTACCCTGTCCGTCAAAGCCCCGGAGCGAGTCGTCGCTGTGCGAGTCGAAGAACCATCTGTTGGTCAGGGACTTGCCGTCCCAGTCCCAGGCGGCGAGGGTGGCGCGGGTGTAGTAGCCGCGGCACATCACCACGCTCGGGTGCACGCCGTCCAGGTAGGCGACGCCGGCGAGGTAGCGGTCGGAGCGGTTGGCGTTGCGGTCGCCCCAGGAGCCGTTCTCGCCGCGTCCCGGGATGTAGTCCACGGTGGCCATCGCGGCGCCGGTGCGGCCGTTGAAGACGGTCAGGTACTCGTTGCCCTTCATGATGCGGCCGAGCGTGCGGCTGCTGTGCTCGCGGTAGTCGGCGTCCGGGTCGCCGATCACGCGGCCGGTGCCGTCCACGGTGGCGTCGGAGGTCTTGCAGACCAGCTCCGCGCAGCCGTCCCCGTCGAGGTCATAGACGATGAACTGCGTGTAATGGGCGCCGGCGCGGATGTTGCGGCCGAGGTTGATGCGCCAGAGGCGCTCGCCGCTGAGCTTGAGACAGTCGATATAAACCTCGCCCGTGTAGCCGTTGTGGGCGTTGTCGTGGGCGTTGGAGGGGTCCCATTTCAGGAAAATCTCGTATTCGCCGTCGCCGTCGACATCGCCCACCGAGCAGTCGTTGGGGGAGTAGGAGGCGCGCTCCCCGTTGGGGGCCCAGCGGTCTTCGGGAATGTCCAGCGGGATGGGCAGGTAGCCGACGGGCGCGTCTTCGGGCAGGGTGAAGGCGCCGGCCTTGCCTTTGCCGGAGGCGGGCCTCACCTCATAGCGCGCCGCGGAGGCGCTGCTCTTGGCATCGACGAAATACGTCACGCCCGAGACGGGCTGCCGGTTGAGCTGCACGCCGTCCCGGAAGACGTTGAACTTGATCCCGGCGGGGTCTTCGCTGAGGTAGCGCCAGGTCACGAACACTTCGGCGGGGCTCTTGCGCACGGCGATCACGCCGCGCCCGAGGTCCTCCATCCGGAGTTTGCTGAAATCGTAGGCCGTCTGCGCCCCTGCGGACAGGAGCGACAGGAAGAGTACGAAAAGGGGGATGATTTTGGTTTTCATATCACTGACGGTTAATTGAAATCGAACCAGACGTGGATGCGCAGGCCCTCGTCGCCGGACTTGATCCGGATGTTGCCGGGCTGGCTGTGCGGCCCCTGCTGGGGGATGCTCTTGAAACTCTTGATGGCCTGGATGTCCAGGAGCAGCGAGATGTCGCCCTCCGGCAGTTCGGGCAGCAGGCGCGCCGGCACCGTCACGTCGTCGGGGTTGAAGACCTTGACGAACAGGCCGTCAGTGGCACTGTAGAGTGTCAGCGGGTGGTCGCCCTCGAGGCGGGCCCAGTAGATGTTGCCGTGGTAGCCCTTGAACTCGGGATACTCCATCGGGCCCACGGTGCCGCGGCCCGTGATGGTCTCATTGTAAGCCTTGTGCCAGAGGTCGATATTGTGGCCGCGCTGCCGGTTCTTCCAGACGCGGTAGGGGCCGCGGCCGAACCACTGCATGCCGGTCACGCCCTCTTTCGGATAGTCGAAGGTGAAGCCGAGGTCCTTGATGTCGGTGTCCATGAAGCCGTCGTCGAAGCCGCCGCGCACGCCGCCGTTGTCGCGGTTGAGCAGCACGGCTTCCATGCCGAGCCGCCCGTCGCGGCCCAGGCGCCAGACGATGCTGTCCACGGCGCCGAGGTACTTGGCCACATAGACGGCGTCGTCGCCGTCCCGGCGGGAATAGCCGCCGGTGAAGCGCATCTTGATGCCCACCGGGCGCATGTTTCCCAGGGGCAGGACCTGCCCGTCGCGGGTAATCTGCGCCAGTTCGCCCGTGGCCGCGTCGAAGGCCGCGCTGACGCCGCGGGCGCTCAGGACGTGGCGGCCGTCCCGCTCCGCAGCGATGGCGGGTGCGGCGGCGTGCGGCCGTTTCAGCGTGCCGCCGATGCCGTGCCGTGCCAGGTAGCCGGCGGCATAGCGGATGGGCCAGGTCCAGGTGCAGATGCTGCGGCCGTCCGCCGCGAAGGCCTCGAGCTCCAGCAGGTCCCCTTCGAAGAAGTCCGCCGGCAGCTCCATGTGCATCACACCGGTGCAGTCGCGCTCCAGGGCGGGCACGGGGATGCTGCCGCTGGCGGTGATCACCGAAGCGGCGCCTTCCGCCGGGGTGCCGATCCGCTTCACGCGGTACTGCATCGTGCACTCGTCCAGCCGGCTGAAGAGGAATTTGTTGGTCACGTAGAAGTCTCCGTTCCAGGACGGGGTGATGAAGAGCTTGCGGAACTGGATAGGCGCCCAGATGTCCCGGATGGCCCAGAAGCTGCCTTCCTTCTCCCGGTAGGGGCCCACGACGCCGTCATTGCCCATGTCGAAGCTGGTGTCCAGCGCGCCGCCGCGGTCCGTGCGGGCCACGGCCTCGTCCACGAAGGCCCAGATGAAGCCGCCGGCGAAGAGCGGATGTTCCGTCCAGCTGGCCCAGAAGTCCTCCAGGCCGGCGCCGCCGCCCTGGTCGGAGTTGGTGTGCATGAACTCCGTGGGCATGAAGACCTTGTAGCCGTTGGTGAAGCGGGCCACGCCCGTCAGGTAGGTGGGGTAGTGGTGCGTGTCCAGCTGGTCGAAATCGGCCCAGGGATGGATCACGTGGCGTTTCTGCGGGTCATGCTGCGCGAAGAGGGGGTCGAGGTGCGTGTTCCAGCCGCCTTCGTTGCCGTTGTCCCAGAGGATGACGCAGGGGTGATTGACGTCGCGGCGCACCATCTCGGCCACCAGGCCCGGGCCCACCTCGTCGTCATAGCGGCCGTGCCAGCCGGCCAGCTCGTCGAGGTAGAAGAGGCCCAGCGAGTCGCATACATCGAGGAAATGCACGTCCGGCGGGTAGTGCGAGCGGATGGCGTTCATGTTCATGTCCTTGATCAGCTGCGCGTCCGACAGGGAGATGGAGCGCGAGGAGCAGCGGCCGCCCTCCGGATGGAAAACGTGGCGGTTCACGCCCTTGAGCACGACCTTGACGCCGTTGACATAGAGCCCGTCCTGCGGCCGGAAATCCACGGTGCGGAAGCCCGTGCGGCCCTCCGTCGCGTGCAGGACCTTCCCGGCGGGGGAGAGCAGCTCGATCCGGAGGGTGTAGAGGTGCGGGTGCTCGCAGTCCCAGGGGGCGATGCCGGACCATTGCAGCTCGTGGTGGAGTTTTCCGTCATTCCCGGCCTGACCGGGAATCTCCCGCACCTGCGCCGCCGCGGCAGGGGCGGTGAGCGGCGTGAGCGTATAGCGCAGCGAGGCGCCCGCCGGAGCGTTCTCCAGCTCCAGATCCACGCCCATGCTGCCGTCGGCGCGGGCATCCAGCGCATAGTGCGCGATGTGCTCGGGGGCCGTGGCGGTCAGATAGACCGGGCGGTTGATGCCGCCGAAATTCCACCAGTCGGCGTGGCGCTCGGCGTTGTTGACGGAGGCGTTCTCCGATTCCTTGCGCACCAGGACGTCCAGCTGGTTGGCGGCACCGTATTTCAGGAGCCGGGAAATGTCATACGAGAAGCGGTAGAAGCCGCCGTGGTGCGCGGGGCCCGCGCTCTTCCCGTTGATGCGGACCTCGGCGTCGGTCATCACGCCCTCGAAGACGATCCGCACGTCCTTGCCCCGCCAGGAGGCGGGCACCTTGAAGCGGTGGCGGTACTCGCCGTACTCGTTGAGCGGACCCTGGCCGGGCCCGAAGCCGCGGCCGTAGTTGTATTCGCCGTAGCCCTGGAATTCCCATTGCGAGGGCACCTGGATGGTGCTCCAGCGGCCGCTGCCGCTCCCGGCGGAACAGCGGAACTGCCAGGTCACGGTGTCGTCCAGACCGGTGCCGGAAAGGTAGAGGGTCTGCGTCTGCTGCGCGGCGGCGGAAATGCCGCCGAGGCAGAGTGCGAGAAAGAGGAGGATGTGGTTGCGCATATCGTTTGGTTGATCGGTATCGTGGCAATATAAGCAGGGTAAATATACGAATTTTTGCGGACAATCCACCGCTTTTTCCTATCTTGCGGACACAATTGACAAACCCGTATCCTATGTTGAACAATTTCAGACCTGTTCTGCTGGCGGCGCTTCTGACGGCGGCTGCCTGCTCGCCTTCCGGCACATCTTCCGATCCCTGGGCGGAGGCGGACCGCGTCCTCGCCTCCATGACGCAGGTGCATTTCCCCGACCGGGCCGTCAGCATCACCGATTTCGGCGCCGTGCCCGGCGACTCGCTGCAACTCGCCACGGAAGCCATCAACAACGCCATCCTCGCCGTGAACCAGGCGGGCGGCGGCACGGTCAACGTGCCCGACGGAACCTTCTGGACCGGCCCCGTCACCCTCAAGAGCAACGTCAACCTGCACCTCTCAGACGGCGCCGTGCTGAAATTCACCACGGACGTGAAACAGTATTTCCCGGCCGTGCCGTCCCGCTGGGAGGGCATCGACTGCAACAATACGCATCCGCTGATCTACGCCTACGGCGAGACCAACATCGCCCTCACGGGCGGCGGGACCATCGACGGCTGCGCCGCCCAGGACAACTGGTGGGGACGCGGCCGCGTCACGGAGCGCCGTCCCTGGCCGCTCGACCCGTCCGACCCCAAGTCCCCCATGATGGAAGGGTCCCGCGTGCGCCTGCTCGCCTGGGGCGAGAGCGGTGCGCCGATGTATGAGCGCACCTACACGGAGACCGACGGCCTGCGTCCGCAGACCCTCCATTTCAACCGCTGCACCACCGTCCTGATCGAGGGGGTGACCCTGCTCCGTTCGCCCTTCTGGGTCATCCATCCGCTGATGTGCAACGACCTGACGGTCAGGGGCGTGACGATCAACAACAACGGTCCCAACGGCGACGGCTGCGACCCGGAATCCTGCCGGAACGTGCTCATCGAAGACTGCGTCTTCAACACGGGTGACGACTGCATCGCCATCAAGAGCGGGCGCAACGAGGACGGCCGCAAGTGGGGCATCCCTTCGGAAAACATCATCGTCCGCAATTGCCGGATGGCCAACGGCCACGGCGGCGTGGTGATCGGCTCCGAGATCTCCGGCGGCTACCGCAATCTCTGGGTGGAGAACTGCAAGATGGACTCCCCGAACCTGGACCGCGTGATCCGCATCAAGACCTCCACGGCCCGCGGCGGCGTCATCGAAGGCATCCACGTGCGCAATGTGGAGGTGGGGCAGTGCCGCGAGGCGGTCCTGCGCATCAACCTCAAGTATGAGCAGAACGAGATTGCGAAGCGCGGTTTCATCCCTGAAGTGCGCGACGTCACGCTGGAGCGGGTGACCTGCCGCAAATCGACTTACGGCGTACGTTTCGACGGCCTGGACGACGAGGTCCGGATCAACGACATCACCCTGCGCGACTGCGCCTTCGAGGGCGTAGAAAAAGACCCTGTCCTACAGAGCGGGCTCGTGGGCAGGGTCAGTTTCGAGAACAGCACCGTCAACGGACAGGCGCTGTAACGGCTATTTCTTCTTGTTGTACTGCTGGAAGAGCGGCACCTTGGTCAGATCGACCAGGATGAGGTTGAGCCGCTTGGCGTCGGAGTAGTGTCCGCTCTGGAAGCAGAGCTTCGTGCCGTCCGGGCTGAAGAACGGCTGGGCGTGGTCCGGCTGCATCTTGAGGTCGGAAGCGATTTGGATGCGCAGGCCGTTGGCCACATTGACGATCCAGACGCTGCCGCCGAAGGTGTCGCCCGTGGCCCACTGGTTGTCGCGGGTGGAGTTGCAGTGCCAGAAGCCGCGGCCGGTCAGCTGGGTGGTGCGGTCCTGGTCCAGTTCCACCTGGCCGATCACCTCCACGTCGTCGGTGCGCAGGTTGATGCGGAAGATGCCGCTGGCCTGCTTGCGGAGGCGGTCCTGCCAGCCTAACACATTGAAATACACATAGTCTTCGGTGCCGAAGGTCTCATGGGTGACCCAGTCGAGCGGGGTCTCCTTGTAGAGGGCCTTGTACTCGTTGGTGTTGGCGTCACAGTACCACATGCGCTGGCCCGCGTCACCGCCGGTCTCGCAGCAGAAGAGGATTTCGTTGGGACGGAAGCGGCTGGCCTGGATGTGGCCGACGCGGAAGGGGACGTTGCGGATGAAGGAGACTTCGCCCGTCTTGAGGTTCATCTTCCTGAGGCCGCTCATGCCCTGGCCCACCTTGACGGGCTGGTCCTCGCGCGGCTTCTGGGCCACGCGGGACTGGATCTCCAGCTCCTCGGGGGTCGGCTCGACATCGCGGCTCACGGTGATGTAGGCCCAGTTGTCGTCGCTGCTCACGCACCAGCCGCCGGGACGGCCCATCTCCGGGGTGTTGGGGAAGGTGCCGATTTTCTTGAGGTAGTCGGCCATGTGGCGGGTCTTGTTCGGCTGCTTCCTGGCGTCGGCAAAGAGTTTGTCGAGGTCAATCACGCCCATCGTCCAGGCCGCGTCGGGACCGTTGCCTTCGCGGCTGCTGACATACAAGGTGTTGGCGGTGTTGCCGAGGAACACGGCGTTGGCGTTGCCCTCGGTGACCTGCATGATCTTGCCGGTGGCGACTTCGATCATGAAGTAGCGGGTCGGGGTGAAGCTGCGCTTGCTGCCGTCCGGCATCGTTCGTTCTTCACCCTGTTCGCCGGCGCGTTTGGAGGAGCGGAAGAGCAGGTACTTGCCGTCCGGGGTCCACATCGGGTCGGTCTGGTAGATGTAGTGGTCGTCGCCGGCCGTGTCGGTCAGCACGTTGAGTTCGATCCCGGTGCCGGGATCCTTGACCTTGGTGGTCTCGGAGGCTTTCCACACGCCGAACTGGGCGTAGGCGCTGCAGGTAGCGGCCAGCAGGAGGGCCGCTGCGAAGAGGGTTTTCTTCATAAAACGGTTGATTAATTGGAAGTTATGGTAAATTTTCTGAGTTGTGTGCGGGACAGGGTGGTGCGGAAACCGAACCAGCCGCGGCGGAGCGGCTCCGGGTCGGCGTAGTCGAAGAGTTTCTCCCCGTCGATCCAGTACTCCGTGCGGCCGTCCTCCCGGCAGACCAGGCGGATGCGGTACCAGTGGTTGGGCTGCAGCAGGTGCGCCGGGTCGGTGTATTCCTGCAGCAGGGCCGGGTCGGGCATGCCGTTGTAGCGGCGGAAACGGGTGGTGCTGTTGTAGTTGCCGCCGTAGCCGACGTAGTAGAGCTGCAGCGTCGCGCAGTTGGCGAATTTGCCGCCGCGTTCCGCGCTCCGCGCGAAAATGTCCTCCGCGGCCGGGTCCGAAGCCATCCAGAAGCAGTTGAGGTCGCTCAGGCGGTCGCCTTCGCGCTCCTGCATCACGCGGGCCTCGTACTCGATGGTGCAGGGGGCCTCGACGGGCTTGCTGTACCACAGCGTCAGCCCCTTGGGCGCCGTGATCTCCACGCCTTCGCCCACGAACTCCACCCGGCTGTCGGGTGATTCGGACTCGACGGTCCAGTAACTGTCGAATGCCTTGATGTTCAGCCCGTCCGGGTACTTCTCGTATCCGGAGAGCAGCCAGGCGATCCCGGCGCCGAGCAGCAGCACCAGCGCGCCGGAGACGATGCCGATCTGGGTACTCCGGTTCATGGCTTACTGCAGCAGGTTTTCCTTGAATTCGATTTCGACGATGCGCAGCTCGTGGTTGGGCTCGCCGGCCCCCTTGGCCTTGAAGAGGTCGAGTTCGCCGGCGGCGGGCGCGACCACCTCCTTGATGGCGCCGAAGGCGTCTTCCTCGGCGGCGGAGCCCTTGAGGCGCAGGGTGATCTCGCGGGTCATGACGGGTTTCACGGGGATGTGGACGTAGCCCAGCGTCCGCTCCGTCTCGCCGCTCCAGATGAGTTCCTTGCCGGCGTAGATCTCGATGGGGTAGGAGCGCATGCGCCAGCCGGTGAACTTGACGCAGATCTCATCGACCGTGGCCATGCGGCCCAGCCGGTAGGAGATCCAGCCGGTGGAGAGCTGCCCGTCGTTGGTCCATTCGCTCAGCTCGTTGTCGTCCCAGCTGGCCCCGGCCTTGTCGGCGTTGGCGCCGGCCGTGGCGCCCGTGATCTCCACATCGATGCAGCGGTCGTAGTAGGAAGGCGTCTGCGGGGTCTCGCCGCGGTCCAGCCGGGCGCTCAGGTGCTCCCCGGGGATGTAGTCCGACAGGCCGCCCTTCACCTCGAAGGGGACGGTCTCAAAACTCACCGAAGCACCGCGCAGCCCCTCGGCGGAGGCCTTCAGCGTGATCCGGCCGGCCTTCGTGGTGGAGCGCAGGATGGCGCGGTTGATGCCGCATTCCACGGGGAAGTCCTTCGCCAGGATGTAGTTGTCCGGACCCTGGGCGATGCCGCCGCGCCATTCCGCGGGGCCGTCCAGTTCGTAGTGGATCATGTCATTCGCGAGCGGGCAGCGGCGGCCCTGCGCGTCCACGACCTCGACCTGCACCAGGGCGACGTCCGCCCCGTCGGCCTTCCAGCCGCTGGGGTCCTCGATCTTCGTCAGTTTCAGGGCCGCGGGGGCGCCGGCGGTCTCGAGGGTGTAGCGCGTGACCTCACGTCCGCCGTCATAGCCGACGGCCTCCAGCTTGCCGGGGGCGAAGGCCACGTCCTTATACGTGAAGAGGAAATGGTATTGCCGCTCGGGGGCGGGGAGCTCCTTCCCGTTGAGGAAGAGCTTGACGGACTCGGTGTTGGAGACCACATAGACGGGCTTGACCGTGCCGGCCTCGTAGTTCCAGTGGCCCACGATGTAGATGTGCGGGCGCTCGATATCGACCCAGCCGTCCCACATGACCTGGTGGGCGAAGTAGGTGTCCTTGGGGATGCGGAGCGGGTCCACGTTGCCGCTGCGGCGGTAGTTCTCCACGCCGCGGAAGTGCGTGTTGGAGTCGGAGAAGATGATTTTGACGCCGCCGCTGCTCACGCGCGAGCCCGAACCCGGGCGCTCGCGGTAATAATCATACCAGCGGGCCACGTGCTCCACCACGAAATTGTCCTGGTTGCGGTTGTAGGCGGCTGCGCTGCCGGGCACGTAGGCGTTCTGCGCGGCGGACCAGACCATGTTGCCGCCCTCGCCCTCCTTGTGCCAGGGCCAGGACCAGTCGTCCCAGTATTTGCGGAGCGCCTCGTCGCGGCAGTATTCCATGGCCCACATGGGGGAGTGGGCGCTTTTGTTGATGTAGAGCATCTCGCCGCCGTATTCGGCCTCGCGGATGTCCAGCATCTCGCGGCTGCCGATGGCCCGGCCGCCGTAGAAGTCGTATTGGTCGCGGATCTCCCGCATCTCGAGCATGTGCTCGCGGCTGATGGATTCGTTGCCGCACTCATAGTAGATGACCGAGGGGTTGTTGCGGTTGTAGATGATGGCGTCGCGCATGAGTTCCTTGCGCTGCTGCCATTGCCGTCCCTGGCAGTCCTTCTCGGCGTCGCCCGCCTGCAGGCTCATCATCAGGCCCACGCGGTCGCAGCTCTCGATGTCCTGCTTCCAGGGGGTGACGTGCATCCAGCGCACGGTGTTGGCGTTCTGCTCCACCATCAGGCCGTTGGACCAGTCGCTCAGCCACGCCGGGACGCTCATCCCGAGGGCGGGCCACTCGTTGGAGGTGCGCTGCGCGAATCCCTTCACCTGCAGCACGCGGTCGTTGATCCAGATCTTGCCTTCGGCGAAGCGCGTCTTGCGGAAGCCGGTGCGCGTGGCGACTTCATCCACCACCAGCCCGTCCACGACCAGCGCCGTGCGGACGTCGTAGAGATAGCCGTAGCCCCAGCTCCAGAAATGGAGCCCTTCCACGGGCGCCTCGGCGCAGAGCGTCTGCGTGGCGCCGGCGGGGATGCTCACCGCTTCGCTGCAGAAGGTCTTGAGGCAGGTCCCGTCGCGGTCGGTCAGGCTGACCCGGTACTGGGCCGTCTGGGGCCGTCCCGTCTCGTTGCGCACCTGCGACTCGGCGTGGAGCAGGGCGCTGCGCTCCTTCACGCGGATGTCGGCGGCATAGACATAGACGCCGGTGGTGCCGAGGTTGCTGTAGAGCGGGAGGGTCTGGTACAGCCGGTCGGTGACGTGCAGCCAGACGTTCTTGGGCAGGCCGCCGTAGTTGGCGTTGAAATTCTTGTTGCTCCACTGGTATTTCACGCCCGTGCTGCGCTCGGCGTAGTCCCAGTTGTTGTCGACCCGCACGGCGATGACGTTGCCGCCGGCCTTGACATAGGGCGTAAGGTCGAAACCGAAGGCCATCACGCCGTTCTCGTGCTGGCCGACCATCTTGCCGTTGACATAGACGTCCACGCCCTGGCGGGCGCCTTCGAATTCGATGAAGACCTTCTTGCCGCGGGCGCTCTTCGGCAGGTCGAAGTGCTTGCGGTACCACATGACCGTGTCGGTGAGGTCGTGGATATCGACGCGGAAGGCCTCGTCTTCGTTGAAGGCGTGGGGGAGGGTGACCTGCTGCCAGGAGCGGTCGTTGAAGGCGGGCTTCTGCGCGCCGGGGATGTCGCCGACCTTGAGCAGCCAGCCGGGGTTGAAATTGTACTTTTCGCGCGCGCCTGCGCACAGCGAGGCGAAAATCGCCAGGAGAACAAGCAGTCTTTGGATCTTCATCGGACGATCGGTTGATTTTGGTCCGATAAATATAGCGATTTCCTGTCGGAAAATCAAAAAAAAGGACCGCCCTCTTGCGGGGGCGGTCCTGGGGATTCCCGATCAGGTCGGGAATGTGCTTACTGCAGATTCTTGAAGCCGTAGCCGTTCTTCAGGCCGGTGGTGGCGAGCACGTTGGTCTCCATCGGGATGAGGTAGATCGGGGCCTTCTTGGCGGCGTAGTCGGCGTCGGTGTAGCCGCCGAGGAACTTGGTGCTCCACTCGGCCTCACGGTCGGCGTCTTCCTTGCCACCCTTCGTGTACATGCCTATCGCCCAGTCGGTCTGCTTGTAGCCTTCGGCCTCGAGGGCCTTGGCCTCGGCGGAGCCGGGCTCGATGTGCTTGAACAGACCCTTGATGGCGAGGTTGGTGAAGTCCTCGACAGGGACGACCTTGACGGCGTTGCCGCGGGAGCTGATCTGGTAGTCCTTGGCCTTCTGCCAGTCGTCGTGCTGGCCGCGCCAGCCCGGATACAGGACGGGATCATCCTGCTTGCCGGCGGGGGTCTGCATGGTCAGGCGGTAGCCGTATTCCTTCCGGGCATCGACGAGCTTGGTCCAGACATAGGCGGGAAGTTCGTTGCCGTTGTCGAAGGTGGCGTAGCCGTTGGCCTTGAGCTCAGCCATGTGATCGACCATCTTCTTGCGGAAGCCGTAGGCGATCTCGGGGAGCTTGCCGGTGCGGACGAGGTCCCAGCGGCGGAGGTTCTCACCCTGGAACTCCAGCTGGCGCTCCTTGATGATGGCCTCATAGACGCTGCCGGCATTGGCGAGGAGCTCGTTGAACTTGGCGTCCTGGATGTCGTCGGCGAAGGCGCGGTCGTGGATCTGCTTGAGATAGGTGCGGGCGTTGGATTCATCACCGGTCTGGGCATAGGCCTCGGCGAGCATCAGGATGATGTCGGCCTGGCGCATGTGGATGTAGCTGACGCCGCTGTTGAGCTGGCGCAGGTCCGGGGTCTCGACGCGGTTGGGGTCATACTTGTTCAGGCCGATGCCGAGGGTCAGACGGTTGGTCAGGTTGAAGTTGTAGAGGACCTCGACGCCGGTGCCGGAGGAGCCGGTCACGGACATGGAGACGTCGCGACGCATGTCCTGCGGATCGAACTCGCCGTAATAGACCTCCGGATAGGAGCAGATCTGGGCGTTGGCCTTCGGGGGAAGACCCGGGCTGGCGCCGTTTGAGCCGCGGCCGAAGTTGTAGGCGATGCGGGAACCGCCGCCGACTTCCTTCATCGTGACCTCGTAGATGGTCTCGGGGGCCTTGTACTCCTCGTTGATCTGCTGGAAGTAGTACTGGAAGGGGTTGCCGTAGGTGCGGTTGTTCTCGCTGCGCGGGTCCTCGGTGGTGAGGATGGCGGCGCCGGGCTGCTCGACGGCTTTCTTGAGGTACGGGAGGGCCTTGGAATAGAAGGTCTTCCAGTCGGAGCGGCGTCCGTAGGCGGCTGCCTTCTCGGAGTCGGTGCCCCAGTCCTCGAAGCTGATAACCTTGCCGTCTTTGTCGGTGTAGAAGTCGGCGCCGAGGTCGGTGCGGCGGGTCTGGTAGCCGGCGAGGGCGAAGCAGATGCGGCCGATGAGACCGTCGCAGAAGTTGCGGGTCATCTGGTCGGAAAGGTGGCCGGCGGAGCCGATCGGGTACATCAGTTCCTCGACCTTCATCAGGTTGTCCAGCTCGCTCTCGAGGATGGCGAAGCGGGAGGTGAGATCCGTGCTCTCCTCACGGGCGGCCTTGATGTAGATCACGTCGCCGTAGTACATCGTCATGTCGTAATAGACCGAGGCGCGGAGGCAGTAGGCCTGTCCGAGCAGGTCGGAGAGGTCATTCGGGGCCGTTGACTTGATGGTCTCGATGTCCGGGTTGTTCTCGATGTTCTCGATGATGGAGTTGCACTTGAAGATGATGGAGTAGAAGCGGTCCCAGTTGCCCTTCTGGAAGTTGATGTTGAAGGCGCTTTCCGTATAGGGCTCCAGGTAGAGCTGGGCGCCGCCGACCAGGTCGGTGATGTTGCCGACGGAGCAGCGCTCGATGTCCGAACCGATGTTGGTGAAGTTCGGGACGTAGCCGTTGTTGTAGTCGTTGATGAGCTGGTTGTAGGCAGCGAGGATGGCCGTGCGGCCGGTCTCGATGCCGCCGAACACGAACTGTCCGTCCACGACCGAAGGCGAGGTGGTCTCCAGGTTGCAGGACACGGCAGCCGTGCCGCAGAGGGCGATCAACAGGTATTTAGCGATCTTTTTCATTTTCTTGATACTTTATACTGTGTCCGGAATGATTATAGGGTGACGTTCAGACCGAAGGTGAAGGTCTTGGCGATCGGGTAGGCGCCGCGGTCGATACCCGGAGTAGGGAAGCCGTAGCTGCCGCTGCGGTTGGTGTTGACCTCGGGATCCAGACCGGTGTACTTGGTGAAGGTCAGGAGGTTGGTGGCGGTGAAGTAGGCACGGAGGTTCTTCAGGCCGATCTTCTTGACCCACTCCTTGGGCAGGGTGTAGCCGATGGTGAGGTTCTTCAGACGCAGGAAGGAGGCGTCCTCCACCCACTTGTCGAAGAGCATACCCTTCATGGAAGTCGGGGTGTGCATGGTGGCGTTCGCGTTCATGCGGTCCAGTTCGGCCGGGTCGGAGACGAACTCGAGCTCGCCGCCGTTCCAGCGGTACGGGGAATAGGCATCCTTGGCGAAGGCCAGGCGGTTGGCGCCGAACATGTTGTCCTTGGCTCCGTACAGGGAGTGGAGACCCCAGTAGTTGATGAGGTGTCCGCCGATGGCGTAGTTGAAGTTGACCCCGAAGTCGAGGTTCTTCCAGCGGCCGTTGATGTTGAAGGAACCGGTGCTGCGCGGGGTCATCTCGCCGATGACGTAGGTGTCACCTTCGTTGATGATCTTGGCGTTGTCATCCATGTTGGCCACCTTGGCTGCGCCCGGGAAGGCCTGCTGGCCCGTGGCACGCGGCAGGGAGGTGAAGTAGGAGTCGGCGGCCCAGTCGGGGATACCCTCTTTCAGTTTGTAAACTCCGTCCACGTAGTCGAAGTCGGAGGTGGTGTACCAGCCCTCGTACTTGTAGCCGGTGATGGTGCCGATGGCCATGCCTTCGCGGAGGATGAACTCACCGGCGGTCGGCATATGCTCGGAGTTGGCCCACTGGCCGTAGGTGTTGACGGCCACGGCGTCGGAGAGCTGCTCGATCTTGTTGACGTTGTAGTTGTAGATGAGGTTGGCGCTCAGGGTGAAGTCGCTCGTGCGGACGATGTCGCCGCCGAGGGAGAACTCGAGACCGCGGTTGGCGACGACGCCCATGTTCTGGTACTGGTAGGAGTAACCGGTGGCGGCGTTGACGGAGACCGGCATGAGCAGGTCCTTGGTGGTGGACCAGTAGCCCTCGATGGTACCGTAGAGGCGGTCATCCCAGAAGCCGAAGTCGATACCGAGGTTGCGGGTGATGGTGCTCTCCCACTTCAGGTCGGGGTTCTGCATCATGGAGCCCGGAGCGTAGCTGTAGCCGTAGCCGCTGTTGGTATCGCTGCGGTCGTTGGAGATGGTGTAGTTGGAGGCGCTGGTGCCCAGGGCCCAGGTCTCGCGCCAGAGGTTGGCGTTGATGGCGTCGGAACCGGTCACACCGTAGGAGAGGCGGAGCTTGAGGTTGGAGAGCCAGTCCTTGCTGCCCTGCATCCAGGGCTCGTCGATGACGCGCCAGGCGAAGGCCGCGGCAGGGAAGTAACCCCAGCGGTTGTTGGGCGCGAAACGGGAGGAACCGTCAGCACGGAACGTGAGCGTGAAGAGGTAGCGGTCATAGAGCGCGTAGTTGGCGCGGGTGAAGAAGGACAGCGAACGGCCCGGCACGTCGATGCTCTGCGTGAAGGCGTTGTTGGTCGTGCCCTGGCTCAGCATGGCGAGGGCGCGCTCCCGGTCGAAGTGGGACGGGAACACCTGGGCGTAGTACTGCATCCACTCGGAGGAAGAGGAAATGTACTCCTGTCCGACCATGACGTCGGCGCGGTGGATGTCCTTGTTGGCGAACGGAATGTCGTAGGAGATGGTGTTGGTCCAGTGCAGGTCGCCGCTTTCGCTGCGGTTCAGGGCGGCGGTGTTGGTCAAGGTGCCGTAGCCCGAGGAATAGGTCTCCGTCTTGGTGAAGCTCTTGGCCAGACCGATTTCGGAACGGAGCTTGAGTCCCTCGATGGGGGTCCAGTTGGCGGCGGCGATGCCGCGGAAGTTGTGATTGAATCTCGTATTCTGCTGGGCCAGGGTCAGCTCCACAGGGTTGGAGGATTCGCTGATGTAGGCCTCAAGGCCGGCGCCGAAGCCGCCGGTGGAAGAGGGATCGCCGAGCGGGTTGGGGATCGGGTTGTAGCGGAACGATTCCGCGAGACGCGGGTTCGAACGGCTGTTCGAATAGCCGTAGGAGACGTTCAGTTCGATGTTGAAGTTGTCCGTGAGGTTCTCCACGGTCTTCAGGGAGGCGTTGGCACGCTGGAACCAGGAGTTGATGACCGTACCGTCGTCGTTCAGGAAGTTGAGCGAGAAGATGGTGCGGTTCCGCTTGGTACCGTTGCTGATGGTGAGGTTGTGGCTGTGGGCGATGGCCGTCTTGTAGAGGTCGCTCTGCCAGTTCTTGGTCTTCACGTTGGCGTAGGCGGAATACTTGTCGCCGTTGGCGGCGCCGATGCCGAAGTACTTGGCGATCTGGTCGCCCATGGACTTGGAGTAATCCCAGCCGTAGCCGATGGTGAATTTCAGGTAGTCATAGGTATCCATGACGTCGCGGACGTTCATGGAGGAGTCCTTGATCTGCACGAAGCCGTTGTAGGTCACCTGGGTCTGGCCCTCGATGGCGCTCTTGGTCGTGACGATGACGACGCCGGAGGCACCGCGGCTACCATAGATGGCCGTTGCGGCGGCGTCCTTCAGGACGTTGATGCTCTTGATCTGGTCGGAAGGGATGCCGGCGAGCGAGCCCACCGGGAAACCGTCCACGATGTAGAGCGGGTTGTTGGTCTGGGTGATAGACTTGGTACCGCGCACGCGGATCTGCGGCTCGGCGCCCGGGGTGCCGTCGTTCATCGAGACGACCACGCCGGGGAGTTTGCCCTGCAGGGCCTCGCCGACGTTGGCGACCGGGGTGGCGAGGTCTTTCTCGCCGACGGCTGCGACGGAACCGGTCAGGTCGCGGACCTTGACGGTGCCGTAGCCGATGACGACGGTCTCTTCGAGCATCTCGGCGTCATCCTGGAGGGTGACGGTCAGGTTGGCGGCGGCAGCGACGCGGACGGTCGCGTAGCCGATGCAGGAGACCTCGAGGGTTGTGCCGGGAGCGACGCGGATCTCGAAGTTGCCGTCAAGGTCGGTGATGACACCGTTGGTGGTGCCGGGAACGACGACGGACGCTCCGATGATCGGTTCGCCCTGGGCATCCAGGACCTTACCTTTGCTGACACCCTGGGCAAACGCCGCGGGGCCGGCAAGGAGCAAAGCCACAACTGCCGTCAGGGCGAGGATCGCCCGGCGGCTCACTGAGAAAACAGATTTCATCAAGCTTTGGATTTTGGTTAAACTTTAATGGTTATACTAACGAGTTTGTCTCGGTTTTAGCGGAACAAATATAAGTACAAATCACTATCGTGAAATTGGGGCGGAACAAAAATCGAAACGGAAATATCAAAAATAAAAGCCGCACCGGAGGGGTGCGGCTCAGGAGAGATTCCCGGTCAAGCCGGGAATGACGGGGATTTGCTGCTACCAGCCGGGGTTCTGCTGATACAGGCCCGGGGCGGCGTTGGTCTCGCTGATTGGAATCGGCAGGAAGTGGCGGCCTTCCTGAATGTTGTTGGCATTCATGTTGGTCCGGTATTCGCCGTCGATCTTGTAGTTGTCCCACATCGCCTTGGTGGCTTCTTTCCATTCGCCGTAGCGGACTTCGTCGAACCAGCGGACGCCTTCCTGGTAGAGCTCGAGCTTGCGCTCCAGCTTGACCCATTTCATGGCATCCTCCTTGGAGGCGCTTGCGCTGCGCTCCGGCACGCCGGCGCGTTTGCGGATCTGGTTCACGAGGGCCATGGCCTGATCCACGTTGCCATCCTCGACAAAGAGTTCGGCCTGCAGGAGCATCATGTCCTCGTAGCGCAGGATCGGGAAGTTGATCGGCCACTGGTTGCGGGAGCCGGTGCTCGTTCCGATGGAGGCATCGTCAAAGGAGACACCCACTTCCGCACGCTTGGGGAGCGTCGGGCAGAACTTGATGTTGATGGCATTCTCGATGGACTCGATGGCGGCACCGTTGTACTGGAACGTCGTCGTCCTGGAGGAATAGGGCTGGATGGAGCCCTTCCCCTCATAACCGTCGAGGAACGACCAGCCGGCGCCGCGGAGGTCACCGTTGGAAACGAATTCGTAACGCAGGGTTCCCTCGGGGTAAACCGAAGTCATGCCGGATCCCGAGTGATAGGAATCGACGACGATGTCGGGATTCTCGATGCCGACGCCTTCTTCGAAGGTGATGGTGTTTCCGGTACCCAGACGGTGCTGGATGGCGAAGATTTGGTACTTGTTGGCGGTATCGTTGTCGGTGACCCACTGCTTTTTCCACTCCGTGATGGTCGGGGCGAAATACGCGGAACCATTCTGCAGGACCTTGGTCAGGTATTCCTGGGCCTTGGCCTTGGCGGAGCTGTCATTGAAGGGGAAGCCCTTGAGGGTCATGTAAACGCGGGCGAGCAGGGCCTGGGCGGCGAGCTTGTCGGCGCGGCCGTTGTTGGCAACGCTGCCACCGGTGGCGTTCTTCATAGAAGCCCGGTAGGGGAGCAAGCCCTCAGCCTGGACCAGGTCGGTGATAGCTGCTTCGATCACGGCCTTCGGCTCGCTCTGGGCGATTTCCTTGGACTCGGACACCGACAGGACCTTGGTGATGACGGGCACGCTGCCGAAGGTGCGGGCCAGTTCGAAGTGGGCCAGGCCGCGCAGGAAGAGAAGCTCTCCCTTGAACTGGTTCTTGACGGCCTCGTCGGAGAACTCGACGGCGTCAATGTTGGCCAGGACCGTGTTGGCATTGTAGATCAGGGCATACCAGCCGGCCCAGAGGCTGCCCAGTTCGCCCAGGGAGCTGTTGATACGCAGGAAAGCGACTTCGGAGCAGGAACGGACGCCGTTCGGATCCGGATCCGCCCAGATGTTGTCGGAGCGGTCTTCGGAGAAGAGCAGATACTGCGGATTCTCGATGGCGATCAGTTTGGAATAGACACCCAGCACACCGGATTCGATATGTGCAGGCGTGGTGTAGAAACCATCCGGAGAAAGGGAGCCCACCGGCGGTTCGTTGAGGTAATCCTGGCAGGAGACGGCCGCGACGGCAGCGACGGCGGCGATCAGGACGTATTTGATATTCTTCAACATAGTGCTTTCAGATTAGAAGTTGATGTTGACACCGAGGGTGAAAGTGCGGGCGGACGGGTAGGCACCGTAGTCCACACCGACAAATCCGCTCTGGTTGGCGGCCTCCGGCGTATAGCCGAGGTAATAGCTGTCGAGGATCAGGAGGTTCTCGATGGAAAGATAGACGCGGGCGGACTCGATGAAGTTCTTGAACGGGATCTTGTAGCCGATGGTGAGGTTCTTGATCCGGAAGTAGTCGGAGCTGTAAACGAAGCGGGAATCCACGTTGCTCTCCTTGGTGGTCAGCGGGTAAGGCAGGCCGTTGCCCGGCTCGTTCTCGCTCCACCAGGCATCCTTGAGCCAGTGGCGCAGGGTGTTCTGCTGGGTACCCATGTGCGGGCGGTCGATGGCACGGCCGAAACCGCCGAGGATCTGACCGCCGGTCTGCGCGGTGAAGAGGATGGAAGCATCGAAATTCTTCCAGGTGAAGCGGTTGGTCATACCGAAGACGAACTTCGGAGCCGGCTGTCCGACCACCTGCCAGTCGCGGGCGTCGTCGTTGACGTTGTTGTCGCCGTCGACATCTTCATACTTCGGGTCGCCGGGGACGACGGCGGTACCCTTGTAGCTCGGCACCTTGTGCTCGGGGTGGGCGGCCGTGGCGGCATCGATCTCGGCCTGGTTCTTCCAGACACCGAGGTACTTGAGCTCGTAGAACTCGTACATCGGGGAGCCGATGCGCAGGATCTGGTTCATCTGCATGTTGGACCCCGTGATCACGTAGTCGCCGACTTTGGTGTTGTCACCGAGCTGGAGGACCTTGTTGCGGTTGTAGGACACGTTGAAGGAGGTGCTCCAGGTGAAGTCGCGGTTCGAGATGTTCTGCGTGTTGAGCTCGATCTCGAGACCGTGGTTGAGCACGGAGCCGAGGTTGTCGGTGATGCTGGTGGTGCCGAAGACGGACGGGACCGGGACGTTGTAGAGCAGGTCGGTGGTGGTCTTGGTGTACCAGTCGACGGACAGCTGGATGCGGTTGTTCAGGAAGCCGAGGTCAACGGCGACATCCGTGGAGTGGGTCTTCTCCCAGCCCAGGCCGATGTTGCCGAAGGAACCGGCGTAGTAGGCGAGGTTTCCGCCGTAGTCGCCGGCGACCAGCGTGGAATAGGCGGCGGCTTCGCCGATGCCGTAGTTACCGGTCTGGCCATAGGAGACGCGGAGTTTCAGGGTGTTCCACCAGCCGAGGTCGGCGTTCTTGAAGAACGGCTCGTTGGAGATCATCCAGCCCGCGGAAGCGGAAGGGAACCAGCCCCACTTGCTCTGGCTGCCGAAGCGGGAATAACCGTCGCGGCGCAGGGAGGCGGAGAACATGTAGCGGTTGTCGTAGTTGTAGTTGATACGGGCGAAGGCGGACAGGAGCTTGGTGTGGGTCTTCTCCGTGAGGTCGGATGCCTTGACGGTCGGGGTCGTGGTGGCGTTGCTGCCCTTGAAGGTGCCCTGGATCACGTCGTTGGCCAGGTTGGAATAAGACTGGTTGGTGGCATATCCGATGTTGCCGACTTCGGAGGAGGCACCGAGCATCGCGGCGATGCTGTGCTTGCCGAAGGTCTTGTTGTAGTTGGCGACGACCTGGAGCAGGGTGTTGATTGCGTAATCCGTGTTGTGGGTGACGGAGGAGTTGATTCCTTCCTGCTGGAGCCAGAGGGCTTTCTTGTCATACCACATGGTCTTCGCCACGAAACGGTGGGTGTTGCTGTTCAGGTAGTTGGCCGATGCGGTCGCCTCGATCTGGAAACCGTCGAAGGGATTGACGCGCAGGAAGGAACTGGCCTGCATGCGGAGGGTATGGTTGACCGGCGCTTCTTCGTCGTAGGAGGCGAGGTTGCGCATGCCGGTGCCGCCCCACAGATAGGTGCTGTTGGGATAGTAATCCACGTTATAGCCGACACCGGTATCGGAGACGGGCGGGGAGGAAAGCACGTGGTGGGCACGGGTGTCCTTGCCGTTGCCGCGGCCGGCGCCGTAGTTGATTACGAAGGACGGGGCGATATTGAGACCGACGGTGATCCAGTTGTTGAGCTTGCTCTCCACGTTGGTGCGCAGGTTGATGCGCTTGTAGTTGGATGCCGGGGACAGACCGTCCTGGTCCATGTAACCGAGGGAGAACATGTACTTGGTGGCGTCGCTGGCGCCGGAGATGCTGATGTTGTGGCTCTGCTGCCATGCCGGTTTGTAGGCATAGCTCTGCCAGTCGAGCAGGCTCAGCTCGGAGCCGTCGTCGTGGTAGGTGTGGCTGGCCTGCATCTCGGGGCTGAGGTACTTGAACCAGCGGTCGTCGAAGTTGACGGCATTGCCGCCGGTACGTCTCGGGGCGCTGATCCTGAGGTTGGCCATACGGGTGGCGTTGTCATCGGAGATGCTGCCCTGCGGATAGGACTGGAGGTACATGGCGTCCATGCAGCGGACGGCGAACTCCATCCACTCCACGGCGCTCATCGAATCCATCTTCTTCTCAAGGGTGGAGAGGCCGACGGTGCCGGTGTAGGTCACCTTGGGTTTGCCCTTCTGGCCGGTCTTGGTGGTGACGATCACGACGCCGTTGGAGCCGCGGCTGCCGTAGATGGCGGAGGAGGCGGCGTCCTTGAGGACCTCGATGGAGGCGATGTCGTTGGGGTTGAGTCCGGTCATGCTTTCCTGCGGGATACCGTCGATCACGTAGAGCGGGTTGTTGCCTGCGCTGATGGAGGCGGCGCCGCGGACGCGGATCTCGGGATCGGCGCCCGGCTCGGAGCTCGTGATACGCACGGACACACCGGCGAGCTGACCCTGGAGAGCCTGCTCTGCACGGGCCATCGGGCGGTCTTCAATGCCCTTGTTGTCCATCTTGGCGACGGCGGAGGTCAGGTCGGAACGCTTGACGGAGCCGTAACCGATGACGACGGTCTCTTCAAGCATCTCGGCATCCTCTTCGAGGGTGACGGTCATGTTGGCGACGGCGGTGACGCGCTTGGTCACGTAGCCGATGCAGGAGACCTCCAGCTGGGTGCCGGGGGCGACACGGAGTGTGAAGTTGCCGTCGATGTCGGTGGTGACGCCGTTGGTGGTGCCGGGCACCATCACGGCCGCGCCGATGACGGGGACTCCGTTGGTGTCGATGACTTTACCCGAGGTGGTCTGGGCGGAGGCCGCCAGGCCGGTCAGGAGCAAAGCCGCGGAGGTCAGCAGGGCGCAGAGCGCCTTGTGACCGACAGAAAAGATAGATCTCATCTGGCTTAAAATTTTGGTTAAACGATAATGGTTATGTATTAAAAGTGTCATTTATATAAAAAACGCGCAAAATTACTAATTATTTTATGAGATTATGCTGTTCGTTTTTAAAAATGTTTCAGATATGTGGAGATATATCAAATCTATCGGTCGGATTGACAAAAATAAAAGCCGCACCGGGAGGGGTGCGGCTCGGGGAGAGATTCCCGGTCAAGCCGGGCTATTCCATATAGAAACGCTCGTCGAGCGGGATGGAGACGGGGGAGTTGTCGGGATTGACTTCCATGATGTCGGCCATGTAGTCCCACCATTTCTGGACCACCGGGTTACCGCCCAGGTCCTGGGAACCCTCGTCGCCTTCGACTTCCTGGTAGGCGAACAGGATGTTGGTGTCCTTGTCCCACCAGATGGAGTAATTCTTCACGCCGCTGTCGGACAGGAGTTTCTTGAGTTCGGGCCAGATGGCCGCGTGCCTGCGCTGGTATTCGTCTTCGAAACCAGGCTTCAGGAACATTTTGAATGCTTCTCTTCTTGCCATAACAATAAAATGGTTAATAGTTGTGAGCTTGTTTTATGCAATTGTTTCGTAAAGATAAGGATTATTTTTAAATTTGGGGAGAAAACCGAATCTGCCATGAAGAAAACCCTCCTTTTCCTCTCCGCCCTGCTGCTGGGCGCCGCCGTCCGGGCGACGGAATTCCCGGTCATCCTGCACTATGACACCGCGAAGCAGTCCGCTTTTGAAATCAACGTTCCCGTGCCGGACGGTAATTACCTGGTGACGCTCGAGATCGGCTCCCGCAAGCGTGCGGGCCGGACTTTCGTCAAGGCCGAATCGCGCCGGCTGTGTGTCAACGACCTGGCCACGTCCAAGGGCGAAGTGAAGACGGTCTCGTTCCTGGTCAACAAGCGCGACCGCACCATCCGCGAGAACGGACAGGAGGTGGCGCAGGTCATCACCAAGCCCCGGGAGAAGGCCAAGCTCAACTGGGACGATTGCCTGAACCTGGAGATCGGCGGCGATGCGCCGGCCCTCGCCTCCGTGCGGATCGAGCCCGCCCCGGCGGGCGTGACGACGGTCTTCCTCTGCGGCGACTCCACGGTCGTCGATCAGGACATCGAGCCCTGGGCCAGCTGGGGCCAGATGTTCCCGTGGTTCTTCGACACGCAGGTGGCGGTCGCCAACTACGCCGAGAGCGGCGAGCGGGCGGACACCTTCATCGGAGCGGGACGCCTGCGCAAGATCCTTTCCGTGCTGCAGCCGGGCGACTACGTCTTCGTCGAATTCGGCCACAACGACATGAAACTCAAGGGCCCCGGCAAGGGCGGATACTACTTCTTCGCCACCCAGCTCAAGACCTTCGCGGACGAGATCCGCGCCAAGGGCGGCATCCCGGTGTTTGTCTCGCCGACGCACCGCCGCAACTTCGATGCCGACGGACACGTCATCGAGACCCACGAGGACTATCCGGCGGCGATGGAGTGGGTGGCCCGCCGCGAGGGCGTGACCTTCCTCGACCTGCACCGCCAGACCGCCGTCTTCTACGAAGCGATGGGGGAGGAGGCCTCCAAAGGCGCTTTCGTGCACTATAAGGCCGGCTCCTTCGAGGGGATGCCCAACGACGTGGAGGACAATACGCATTTCAACACCTACGGCGCCTTCGAGCTCGCGAAATGCGTGGTGGCGCTGCTGCAGGTCAGCGGCCTGCCGCTCGCCCGGCACATCATCCATTTCGACGGCTTCAGCCCGGCCTGCCCGGACGCGCCGGAGAGTTTCCGCTGGCCGCTCAGCCCCTACCGTGACACCTACGGCGTGCAGGTCCAGGAGAAGGATGATGCGGCGACCGTTACAAAATAACGGTCGCGTGACGGCCTCATTCAGCGGGGGTCGTATCCCCCGCACCCCCTGCGTCGCTTCGCTCCGCTCAGGTTCTTCGATAACGGTCGCCTTGTGACGGCCCGATTGTACGTAAGATAAAAGATTCGAAAGATGAAAACGGCTGAGTGCATTCTGTCTATAGCGTTGATTTTCGGATTATTGCGGCCGGAGGCGGCGGGTGCTGTCCCTGACCCGGGGCGGCCCGATGGCATCCGGGAAGCCCTGGCGGCGTTCCGGACGCCGCCGGACGAAGCCCGCACCAAGGTCTGGTGGTTCCACGGCGAGACGCCGACCACCCGGGAGGGCATCACGGCCGACCTGGAGGCGTTCAAGGCCGCCGGGTTGGGCGGCGTGGTCTATTACGACCAGGTCCACGGCCCCGCCGAAGGGGCGCTGGACGCGTTCTCGCCCGCGTGGTGGGATATGCTGAAGTTTGCCGCCCTGGAAGCGAAACGGATCGGACTCTCCTTCGAGATCAACCTGTCCAACGGCTATGTGGCCGGCGGCCCCTGGATCACCCCGGAGACGGGCATGCAGCGGCTCTGCTCCTCGGATACGCTCGTCCGGGGCGGCGGCCGCTTCGCCGGACGGCTCGCTCCGCCTTCCGGACAGGATTGGTGGCGGGACGTGGCCGTGCTGGCCTGGCCGGTGGATCCGGACAACTGGCGGACCGTCCCGCTGGACGCCCCGTCCTGCCGCGTTCCGGAGGGCTTCGCGGCGCGCAGCATCACCTACACGGCCCCCAAGGCCCGCAAGTCGCGCAACGGCGCGATGAACTACCCCGACGGACCGGCGCCGGCGTTCTACGGGATGAATTTCGAACCCTACGGGACGGTGGGCACGCTGGAATGCTCGTCCGACGGGAAACAGTGGCGCGCGGTCTGCGACCTGCCCCGTCCGGGCGGCGGTTCCGGCCTGGCGCAGCGTACCGTGACCTTCGGGACGACCGTCAGCCGCTTCTGGCGCATCCGGGATGCTGCCGACGGGCTCTCCGGCGTGAGTCTCTCGTCCGCCGCCCGGGTGGACCGCTGGCAGGAGAAAGCCAATTACTATGCGGATTTCCATGATTCTTATGATACGCCCAGCTATGGCACTGGGGAAATCGATCCCGCGCGGGTGCTGGACCTGACGGAGCGCCTGCGCCCGGACGGGACCCTTGACTGGACTGTCCCGGAAGGGGACTGGGTCGTGATGCGCTTGGGTGCGGAATCCACCCGCGGCGCCGTCAAGCACGGGCGCGCCAATCTGCTGGGCCTGGAGTGCGACAAGATGTCTCCGGAGGCGGCCCGGCTGCATTTCCGCTCCTATGCGGGCCGTATCCTCGACACCCTGGCGCGCATCGGCGCCAAGCCGCTCGGCGTGACGATGGACAGCCACGAGGCGGGGCCGCAGAACTGGACCCCGGACTTCCCGCGGATTTTCCGGGAGCACAGCGGCTATGACCTGACGCCCTGGCTGCCCGCCCTGCGCGGCTATACGGTGCAGGACGGCGCCGCGACGGAGCGCTTTCTCAAGCATTTCCGCCGCGCGGTCGCCGACGCCGTCGCCGAGAACTACTACGGCACGCTGGACAGTCTGTGCCGGGCCGCGGGCGTCCGTTTCACGGCCCAGGCAACGGGCAACCAGCTGAGCCTGGGAGCCGACAACATCGGCGCCAAGCGCCTTGTGGACAAGCCCCAGGGCGAATTCTGGGCGCGCGACATCCATGGCAGCAACGACATCCTGGACTGCGCCTCGGCGGCGCATCTCTACGGGAAGCCGATCGCCTCGGGGGAGGCTTTCACTGACGCGAAATACAGCGATTCCCCGGCCACGCTCAAGATGCTCGCAGACTTCGCTTACACGCGCCTGATCAACGAGTTCGTGGTCTGCGCCTCGGCCTATCAGCCCCGGCTGGACGAGGTGCCGGGCAACGTCGCGAACGGCCGGCAGTACTGCCTGAACCGCAACAACCCCATCTGGCCGCTGAGCCGGCCTTTCTGGGACTACCAGGCCCGTTGCGCGGCGCTGCTGCGGCAGGGCGAACCGGTGGTCGATCTGCTGGTCTATCTGGGCGACGATCCGCCCGTGAAGACGCTCTCGCACCTGCTGCCGGTCATCCCGGAGGGCTACAGCTTCGACACCACGGCGGCGGACGGACTGTCCGGCGCCTGCGTCGTTCGGCTTGCGGACGGGACGCCGGTCCTCCGCCTGCCTTCCGGCATGGAATACCGGATGCTGGTCCTGCAGCGCAATGTGGCGGCGGACGATCCGCTGCGGACGGCCTTTGCCGCCTGGCACTCCGCCGGCCTGCCGCTTTATGACGCCGGCGGGGTGCAGCATGCTGGCGGGGTGCAGAATGGCCCCGTGGACACCCCGGCAGAGGTTCCGGGGCTGTTCGAGCCGGTGCCGGTGCCCTTTGCGCCGGACCTGGGCTTCCACAGCGCGGCGAAACTGGACGACTGCGTCCGTTTCGGCCACCGGCGCCTGCCGGATGCGGATATCTGGTTCATCTACAACCACAGTGCGGAGGCGTTTTCGCAGGAGGTGACGCTCCGCACCCCCTGGCGAGGGGTCTGGCGCCTGGATCCGCTGACCGCTTCGGTGACGCCGCTCCCCGCCGGGGTGGAGAATGGCCTCGTGCACACCCGGCTGACGTTGGAGCCGGGGGAGGCCGCTTTCCTGGCGGCCACGGACGTGCTGCTGCCGGAGTCTGCTCCGGACCCGGGTGATTTGCGGACGGTCCTGACGCTGGACGGGCCCTGGCGGGTGCGGTTCGATCCCAGGATGGGCGGGCCGGAGCGGCCGGTGAGATTCCGGACGCTGTCCGGCTGGACGGAGAGCGCGGATCCGCGGATCCGGTATTATTCGGGGACGGCGGTCTATACCGGGACGTTCCGGTGGCGGTCGAAGGGAGGAGATTCCCAGTCGCAGCCGGGCATGACGGGAGCGCCGGGCATGACAGCATCAACCGCTCCGGCGGAAAAGCAGTATCTGCAAGTGGATGCTTCCGGCTGGATGGCCCGCGTCTATGTCAACGGCCGCGAGGCGGGCACGGTCTGGTGCGCGCCCTGGCGGCTGGACATCACGGACTACCTCCGGCCCGGGCGCAACAAACTCCGCATCGAAGTGGTCAACTCGCTGTACAACAGGATGATCGGAGATGCCGTCCAATACCCGGATGAGCCCGGCGGACACTATACCCGCAGCTCATATCCGCTGGTCGATGCCGATACGCCGCTCGTCCCGTCCGGCCTGCTTGACGTGCGGATCCTTTTCTAGGGAAAGACCGTCGGCGCGTCGCGGTCGCAGCTCAGCGTCCGGCCGTCTTCGCACCGGAGTTCGGCGACCTGGATGAAGGTCGAATTGGGCGAGAGCCCCTCGCTGCGGGGCGTGTCCGGCTGCAGGCCGCGGAAGCGACGCAAGTGCGTGAAATAGAAGATGTAGGCCCGGTCGCCCAGGACGACCACGTCGCCATGGTTGCCGGCCACGTCGTCAAAGGCGCCCCGGCCCGGCTCCTGCAACAGGTTGCCCTCCTGGCGGGTCCAGTGCTCCGCGTCGTCGCTCCGCCAGACGGCGAAGCCCTTCCATTCGTCGCAGATGAGCCACCAGGAACCCTTCCAGAAGAAGGCCTTGGGCCCTTCGCAGCTGCTGATGCCCGGCAGCAGGCCGTGGTCCTCCCAGTGATAGAGGTCGGGGCTGTCGGCCCAGGCGATGCGCTTGCCCGTGGGCTCGTCGTTGTACCACATCCGCCAGGTCCCGTCCGGCAGACGGGCCACGTCGGCATCGATGACCTTCTCCGAAATCAGGTCCAGTACCTGCTGGAACTTCCAGTGGATCAGGTCGTCCGAAGTCAGGTGGACGATGTGCCGCGGGTGGTCCCAGTCCGGGAAGATGCCGGGCACATAGGTCAGGTACATGTGGTATTCCCGGCCGTCATCCACCACGGACGGCGCCCAGTAGGTCGGGTCCGGATCGGGCGCATAGCCGATCTGCGCTTCCTGCAGGTAGGTCCAGTTTGCCAGGTCGGGGGAGGTGGCGATCCCGATGGGGGAGCCGTGCACCCATTCCGCGCCGCGTCCGTCGCGCAGGTCTGCCCGGCGGTTGGTGTAGAACATGTACCAAAGCCCGTCCCGGCGGTTCCGGATGATGACCGGGTCGGCGGCTCCGCCGTGCACCGGATCGACATAGAGCGGCTTGGGCGCGGCTTGGCTGCAAGATGGCGGCACGCCGTCCGCCTGTCCGACGAGACAGGAGAACAGGCACGCGGCCAGCAGGGGAAGAATCTGTATCATAGGCGGATCAAGCTTGTTCGCGCTGCAGGTCCCGGGCGATGTCCGGGAGGCGGTCGATGGGTTCCCATTGCGACAGGATGCGGGCGGCTTCCGTGCCGTCCGACTGGGTGAGGATATGCTGGTAGAAGCCCTCCGCGCCCTCCACGGCGTACAGCCCGCAGCTCAGCGTCTCGCCGGGCGGGGTCTCCCGCAGCCACTTGATCTGCATGGAACGGAGGCGGTGGCCCGACAGGAAGCCGTCCGTGGCCGTGAGCATGGCGATGGAGAGGTAGCTGCGGTTGCCGACATGCCCGTTGAAATCGAGGTCCAGCAGGTTGACATGGTGCCGGACGCTGCCCATGGGTGCGCCCGGAGCGGGGAAGCGGCTCTTGCGGGGCGCCTCCGGCAGGGCGGCTTCCGGGAGCACGGTGATGGCCGAGGCCGCGGCGTCGGTGTGCGCCAGGCTGTGCGTGGCCGTGTCCAGCAGGCTCCAGCAGCCGCTGCCGCGCACGATTTCTTCCTGCGTGGCGGCTTTGCGGATGATGAAATCGCTGTAGATACGCAAGGGGGTGATCTCCCGGATCCAGATGCACACATCCACCTCGTCCGTCCAGAAGACATCGACGGGCCGGAATTCGCTCCGCAATTCGGTGACGACCCACATCAGCCCCTGCTTCACGAGATCGAACGCCGCCACGTGCAGGATGGTCATGTAGCGGGCGAAACTGTCCTGAAACCAGAGCAGGACGGCGCCCGGCGTCATCCGGTAGTGCATGTCCATCAGGTCGGCGGTGATGGAATACCTGTGCGTATAACGATCCATGAATCAGTGTATTATCTGCCCGGCGCGAAGCCCCCGATCTTCATGTCCCCGCCGTCCGGGGTGAAGGCGTCCCAGGTGACGTTGCGCACGATCAGGTTGCGGGTGTTGGTGACGTTGCTCACGAACTTGGTCAGCTTGCCCACGTGGACGTCCTCGATGGTCACGCCGTCGATCGGATCGCGTTCGTCGCCGTTGAACTCATAGACGGCCTCGGCCTGGCGGCAGGTGGCGCCGCGGATGCCGATGTTGCGGATCTTCGTGATCCGGGTCTCGAAGGTCGGCACGATGTCGCGCCACTGGTAGAGCACGTCCGTGTCGATCTCGAACACGCGGTTGGCCTTGTCGGCGCTCACGTTCTCCATCCAGATGTCCTCCAGCAGGCCGCCGCGGCGGTGGTTGGTCTTGATGTAGAGCATCCGGTAGACGGCGTCGGTGGATTTGCAGTCATGCATATAGACATGCTGCACGCCGCCGGCCATCTCGCTGCCGATGCCCATCAGGCAGTGGCCCTGGACCACTTCGCAGTTGCGCACGACCACGTACGCCGTCGGCGTGTCGAGCCGCCAGGCGTCCTGGTTGCGGCCGGACTTGATCACCACGGCGTCGTCGCCCTGGTCGAAGACGCAGTCCTCCACGACGGCGTGCTGCGTCATTTCCAGGTCGATGCCGTCGTTGTTGTGGCCGTGGGCATAGACGTGCAGACCGTGCACCCAGGCGTCCCGGCAGAGGTACAGGTGGATGGTCCAGAAGGGGCTGTCCTGGATGCGGAAGTCGCTGAGCTGCACGTTGGTGCAGCGGTTGAACTGGATGAGGTGCGGGCGCATGTTCGCCTCGCCCTCCTCCATCCGGCGGTGTTCGACCGGAATGCCGGTCGAACACATCGCGTAGAGCTGCCGGGTGGCCTGGATGTGCGCCTCGGGGCGCGCGAACCAGGTCCGCCAGAAGTCCATTTTCGGATGGATGAGTCCCGGGCCGCCGATGCCCACGTTTTCACATTCGTAGGCATAGATCAGCGGGGAATAGTTCATGCATTCCGTCCCTTCCCAGGAGGTCCGCACGGCCGGCAGATACAGCTTGGGATCGTCCTCGAAGACGAGCTCGGCGCCTTCCGACAGCCAGAGCTGGCAGTTGCTCTCGAAGTGGACGGGGCCTGTGAGCCACTGTCCGGCGGGCACCACCACGCGGCCGCCTCCGGCCTTGCGGCAGGCGGCCATCGCCTTGGCGAAGGCCTGCGTCGTGGCCGTCACGTTGCCCGGCCGGGCGCCGAATTTCGTGATGGGGAAGTCCCTGGCCGGGAATACATACATCTCCAGCGGCGCGAATTCGAACGGGGCCTCGGAGGCCGTGACGACGGTCTGCGCCGGGGCGCAGAAACTGCCTGCAGCCAGCAGGACGAGCGTGAGGAGGGAATGGAATACTTTCATGATCAGCGGGTTGTGCAATTCTACTTGAACAGGGCGTGGGCGCCGAGCATGGCCTGCGGGTTCAGGGCCTCGTCGAGCTTCTCCTTCGTCATCAGACCGTCCTCGAGGACGATGTCATAAACGCTGCGGCCGGTCTCGAGGGCCTTCTTGGCCACCTTGGTGCTGCCCTTGTAGCCGATGTACGGGTTGAGGGCCGTGACGATGCCGATGGAGTTCTTGACCATCTCGTAGCAGTGCTCCGCGTTGACGGTGATGCCCTCCACGCACTTGGTGCGCAGGGTCTCGATGGCGTTGCACAGCCAGGTGACGCTCTCGAGCACGGATTCGCAGATGACGGGCTCCATCACGTTGAGCTGCAGCTGGCCGGCCTCGGCGGCGAAGGCCACGGTGGTGTCGTTGCCGATCACCTTGAAACAGACCTGGTTGGTCACCTCGGGGATCACGGGGTTGACCTTGCCCGGCATGATGGAAGAGCCCGGCGCCATCGGCGGCAGGTTGATCTCGTGCAGGCCGCAGCGGGGGCCGGACGCCATCAGGCGCAGGTCGTTGCAGATCTTGGAGAGCTTGATGGCGAGGCGCTTGAGGGCGGCGGAGTAGCTGACGTAAGCGCCCGTGTCCGGGGTGGCCTCCACCAGGTCCTCGGCCTTGGTGAGCGTGTCGCCGCAGAGCTCGGACATGCGGCGGGTGCAGAGCTCCGCGAAGCCCGGCACGGCGTTGAGGCCGGTGCCGATGGCGGTGCCGCCCATGTTGATCTCGCGCAGGAGCACGGCGTTGCGCTCCAGGTTGGCGATCTCCTCTTCAAGGTTGGTCGCGAAGGCGTTGAACTCCTGTCCCGCGGTCATCGGGACGGCGTCCTGCAGCTGGGTGCGGCCCATCTTGATGTAGTCCTTGAATTCCACGCCCTTGGCGCGGAAAGCGGCGATCAGGGCGCCCAGGCTGCTGACGAGCTTCTTGTTCATCCGCACGAAGGTGTAGCGGAAGGCGGTCGGGTAGGCGTCGTTGGTCGATTGGGCGCAGTTGACGTGGTCGTTGGGGGAGCAGTACTGGTATTCGCCCTTCTTGTGACCCATCAGCTCGAGGGCGCGGTTGGCGATCACCTCGTTGGCGTTCATGTTGACGGAGGTGCCGGCGCCGCCCTGCATCATGTCGACGGGGAACTGGTCGTGGAACTTGCCTCCCACGATCTCGCGGCAGGCCGCGCAGATGGCTTCGGCGATCTTCTTGTCCAGCACGCCGAGTTCGGCGTTGGCGGTGGCGGCGGCCATCTTGACGTAAGCGATGGCGATCACGTACTCCGGATAGTCGCACATCCGGGTATTGGAAATTTTGTAGTTGTTGAGTGCGCGCTGTGTCTGCACGCCATAGTAGGCCTCGGCGGGGACTTGGAGCTCGCCGAGCAGGTCGCTTTCGACCCGGAATTTCTGTTCAGACATAGATGATTTCGTTATCAGGTTCAGTGTTTTTTTGCCCCATCGGGCAGACAAAAGTAGTGCGGAATTCCTGAAAAAACAAAAAAATGCTTACCTTTGAAGAACCAAGCGACCACAACCAATTATAAATAATAACTAACCCGTTATTCTCGACATGAAGAAAATTCTCACCACCCTTGCCGGACTCGCGCTCGCGGGCCTGAGCCTGCTTGCCGGCAATGTCTGGCCGGACGGCACCAAGATGGACAAGTGGTTCACTTCCAAGCCCGCAGCCCTCAAGGGGCAGGAGGCCGTGCGCTTCGTCATCACCGACTACGGCGTGGCCTGCGACAGCACGCTCCTGCAGACCGAGGCGATCCAGAAGGTCATCGACCTCGCGGCGGAGAAGGGCGGCGGCACCGTCGTCATCCCGCAGGGCACGTTCCTGACCAGTTCGCTCTTCTTCAAGAGCAAGACGCATCTCTACCTGGAGAAGGGCGCCGTGCTGAAGGGAAGTGACGACGTGTCCGACTACGCCGTGGTGCCCGTGCACATCGAGGGGGTGATTCAGCCCTACATCGCCGCGCTGGTCAACGCCTACGAGTGCGACGGCTTCTCGATCCGCGGCGAAGGCGTCATCGACGGCAACGGCCTGCGCTACTGGCGCGATTTCTGGACCCGCCGCAAGGTCAACCCCAAATGCACCAACCTGGAAGCCCTCCGCCCGCGCCTCTTCTACGCGGCGAACAGCAAGAACGTCCTGCTCGAAGGCGTGACCCTGCGCAACCCGGGCTTCTGGACCACCCACTTCTACAAGTGCGACTATGTCCGCGTCAAGGACATCGTGATCTATGCGCCGAAGAAACCGGTCCCGGCCCCGTCCTCCGACGGCGTGGACATCGACGCCTGCAACAACTTCCACATCACCGGCTGCAGCTTCCAGAACAGCGACGACCTCATCGCCATCAAGGGCGGCAAGGGCCCCTGGGCCGACCAGGATCCGGACAACGGCACCAACTCCAACATCCTCGTGGAGAACACCTGGTTCGGTCCCGGCTCCGCGATGGTGACCTTCGGCAGCGAGTGCGTGGGCGGCCGCAACGTCATCCTGCGCAACTGCGTGGGCGCCGGCGCCTCCCGCGTCCTGTGGCTCAAGATGCGCCCCGACACCCCGCAGAACTACGAGTACATCCTCGTGGAGAACATCACCGGCGAGGTGGGCAACTTCATCTACATCCACCCCTGGACCCAGTTCTTCGACCTCAAGGGCCGCAAGGACATCCCGAAATCCTACGGTTCCCACATCCTGATGCGCAACTGCGAGGTGACCTGCACCCGCAAGCCCTACGACATCGTGGAGAAGCCGGAAGAATTCGAGCTCAGCGACATCAAGTACGAGAACATCAAGATCATCGACAAATCCAATCAGCAGTAGCATATGAAAAAGACGGCTTTGACTGCCTTGGGCTGCCTCTGCTGCGCCCTCGCTCTCCAGGCTGCCGCTCCGAAGCAGAAAATGGCGAAGTTCATTCAGAAAGAAATGGACTTCGCCATTTCGCAGTCCATGCGGATGTATGACTCCGTCAAGGACCTGGACGGACGCCTGGTCAACACGACCCGTGACGGCCGGCTCGAGACCTGCGACTCCAAGAACTGGGTGGCGGGCTTCTTCCCCGGGACCCTGTGGTATCTCTATGAGTATTCGCAGGATCCGGCCATCCGCGCGGCGGCCGAACGGATGACGGAGCGCATGGCGCCCGAACAGTTCAACACCGACAACCACGACGTCGGCTTCATGGTCTATTGCAGCTACGGGGCGGGCTTCCGCCTGACCGGCCGGGACGACTACCGGCAGGCGGTCGTCAATGCCGGCAGGTCCCTCGCCACCCGCTTCAACCCCGCCGTGGGCTGCACCCGGTCCTGGAACCCGCAGCCGCGCAAGGGGCGCGACTTCATCGTCATCGTGGACAACATGATGAACCTGGAGCTGCTCACGGTGACCTCCGCCCTGACCGCTGACCCGCAGTATCTGGAGATGGCGTGTACGCACGCCAACACCACGATCCGCAACCACTACCGTCCCGACTACAGCTCCTGGCACGTGGTCAATTACAACGGGGAGACGGGAGAGATCATCAGCAAGGAGACCGAGCAGGGCTATGCGGACGGCTCCGCCTGGTCGCGCGGCCAGGCCTGGGGCCTGTACGGCTTCACGATGATGTACCGCCAGACCCGCGATCCCCGCTTCCTGGAGCAGGCCGTGCAGATCGGCCGTTTCCTGATGAACCATCCGGCCCTGCCCAAGGACAAGATCCCGTACTGGGACCTGGACGTCCCGGTGACGAAGGACACTCCGCGGGACGCCTCCTCCGCCTGCATCATGGCTTCGGCCCTGATCGAACTGTCCACCTTCGTGGAGGATCCCGTTCTCTCGCAGCAGTTCCTCACCCTGGCGGAGCAGCAGCTCCAATCTCTCTCCAAGGCCCCCTACAAGGCGAAAGCGGGGGAGAACGCCAACTTCATCCTGAAGCACTGCACGGCCAACAAGCCGGCGAACACCTTCGATACGCCGCTCGTGTATGCCGATTACTACTACATCGAGGCGCTGCTGCGCTACAAACGCCTGCTGGAGGGCCGCCCGGTCGTGGATGTGCGCACCGTGGTCTCCGGCAACCCGGACCGCCAGCTCTGGATCTCCACGCTGGACCGCATCGCCCGTCCCGTGCTGACGAACCTGGCGGCGGGCACGCTGAAGCGCAACCTGCCCTTCGAGTCCCTGTCCGACGATCCGAACCGCAAGGAAGTGTCCCGCCTGGAGGCCTTCGGCCGCACGGTCTGCGGCATCGCCCCCTGGCTGGAACTGGGCCCGGACGACAGCCCGGAAGGGCGCCTGCGCGCCGAGTATATCGAGCTGACGCTCCAGGCGCTGGCGAACTCCGCCGACCCGGCGTGCCCCGACCGGCTGGTCTGGGACGGGAGCCACGGGGGACAGGCCCTGGTGGACGCCGCGTTCCTTGCGCAGGGGCTCCTGCGCGCCCCGACGCAGCTCTGGGGCCGGCTCAGCCCGAAGGCGCAGGCAGACCTCGTGGCCGCCCTGCAGTCCTCGCGGGAGATCCGCCCGGGGGAGAGCAACTGGCTGCTCTTCGCCAGCATCGTGGAGGCGGCGCTGCTGCAGTTCACCGGCAGCTGCGAGATGGACCGGCTGCTCTACGGCGTGGACCGCTTCCTGCATGACGGCTGGTACAAGGGCGACGGATGGTACGGGGACGGCCGCGAATTCCATTTCGACTACTACAATTCGCTGGTGATCCAGCCGATGCTGACCGACGTGCTGCGCGTCCTGCAGGGCCGCGTCCCCGCCGAGGCGCAGTATCTGCCGCAGCAGCTGGCCCGGGAGGCCCGCTATGCCTCGCAGCTCGAACGCCTGATCTCGCCGGAAGGGACCTATCCGGCCGTGGGCCGGTCGATCACCTACCGCTTCGGCTCCTTCCACGCCCTGGCACACGCCGCCCTGCAGCACAACCTGCCCGAAGGGCTTCCCGCCGCGCAGGTGCGCAGCGCGCTGACCGCCGTGATCCGCCGCCAGCTTTCCGTGCCCGGCAACTTCGACCGGGACGGCTGGCTGACCGTGGGCTTCTCCGGCCACCAGCTTCACATGTCCGAGCCGTACATCAACACCGGCAGCGAATACCTCTGCTGCGCCGTTTTCCTGCCGCTGGGCCTGCCTGCGGAAGACCCGTTCTGGGCGGATCCGGCCCGGGAATGGACCGGCCTGCGGGCCTGGAAAGGGGAGGATGTCGGCGCCGACCACGCCATCCGCGACCTTGACGCCGTCCCGCTGCGGCACCCCTTGCAGCAGAACTGAAAAATGATTACCTTTGTGAGATTGAAATTTTAATACAACTAACCCATATGGCTATCACACTCAAACAGGGCTGCAAGTACAGCCTCCTCGTCCCCACCTCCATGGGACTCCGTATCACCCCTGAAAACGGCCAGCCCGTCCAGTCCAGCGACGTCTTCCATCTCCAGGCCACCAGCGCCGAGACGAATGTCGCCAGCGTGGCGTCCTATCTCGGCCTTCCCGTCAAGGTCCTCACGACCTTCGTCAAGGGCAGCCCGTTCGCCTCTTTCATCAAGAGCAACCTCCGCGCCCGCGGCATGGACTTCGAGGGACCGGAAGTGGCCCAGGGCGGCCCGTGGGGCTACCGTCACCAGATCAACATTGCTGACAGCGGCTACGGCTCCCGCGGACCGCGCGTCTGGAACGACCGCGCCGGCGAGGTGGGCCGCACCCTGAACGTCAAGGACTTCGACCTGGACCGCATCTTCGGCGAGGAGGGTGTCCAGATCGTGCACCTGTCCGGCCTGATCGGCGCCCTGAGCCCGGAGACCAGCAAATTCTGCCTCGAGATCGCCCGCGCCGCCAAGAAATACGGCACGCGCATCGCGTTCGACCTCAACTACCGCGCCTCCTTCTGGATCGGCCGTGAGAAAGAGCTCCATGACATCTTCTCCGAGATCTGCTCCATCGCCGACATCCTCATCGGCAACGAGGAGGACTTCCAGCTCTGCCTCGGCATCGAGGGTCCGGAGGCCGGCGGCAAGGACATCGCTGCCAAGATCAACGGCTTCAAGGAGATGATCGGCCGCGTCAAGGCCCAGTATCCCAACGCCCAGGTCTATGCCACCACGCTCCGCCAGGTCAACAACACCAACAGCCACAACTGGGGCGCCATCATGCTCGAGGGCGACAACTGGCATGTGGTCGAGCCGCGCGAGATTCATGTCCTCGACCGCATCGGCGGCGGCGACGGCTTCGTCGGCGGTCTCCTCTACGGTATCCTCAAGGGCTGGGAGCCCGAGAAGTGGATCCAGTTCGGCTGGGCCACGGGCGCTCTCGCCACCACCATGCTCACCGACTACGGCCAGCCCGCCGACGAGGAGCAGGTCTGGAGCATCTGGGCAGGCAACGCACGCGTAAAGAGATAGTCCCATGATGTACTTTGAAAGAGGTTCCAAGACGGACATCATCACCGCCGAGGACACCAGGGCCATCCTGAAGCAGGTTTTTGACAACATGGGTCCGAAGAAGCGCGTCCTGGCGCTTCCCCCGGACTTCACCCGCTTCAATTCCTACGCCGGCCCGATCACGGAAATGGTCAACGACTATTACGGCGACGCCCTGACGGACATCATGCCCGCGCTCGGCACCCATTCCCCGATGAGCGACGAGCAGCTCTCCGTCATGTTCCCGAGCGTGCCCAAGGACAAGTTCCGCGTACACGACTGGCGCAACGACATCGTGACCGTCGGCACCGTGCCCGGCTCCTATGTGAGCAAGGTCTCCGAGGGCAAGCTCGACTACGAGATGAACGCGCAGGTCAACAAGCTCCTGCTCGACCCGTCCTTCGACCTGATCCTCTCGATCGGGCAGGTCGTGCCCCACGAGGTGATCGGCATGGCCAACTACACCAAGAACATCTTCGTGGGCGTAGGCGGCTCCGACTTCATCAACAAGAGCCACTTCATCGGCGCCAGCTACGGCATGGAGCGCATCATGGGCCGCGCCAAGAGCCCGGTCCGCGACGTGTTCGAGTACGCCAAGGTCCACTTCCTGAAGGACGTGCCCATCGTCTATGTGCTGACCGTCCGCGCCAAGGACGAGGCCAGCGGCGAGATGGTGACCCGCGGCCTGTACATCGGCGACGATTTCGAGTGCTTCCAGAAGGCGGCCGACCTGTCCCTCGCCACCAACTTCATCATGGTGGAGAAGGAGATCAAGAAGTGCATCGTCTATCTCGATCCCGAGGAGTTCAAGAGCACCTGGCTGGGCAACAAGAGCATCTATCGCACGCGCATGGCCCTGGCCGACGACGCCGAGCTGATCGTGCTGGCCCCCGGCCTGAAGGAGTTCGGCGAGGACAAGACCATCGACGGCCTCATCCGCAAATACGGCTACAAGGGGACTCCGCACACGCTGGAGTGCACCAACGCCAACGCCGACCTGCAGGCCAACCTCGGCGCCTCCGCGCACCTCATCCACGGCTCCTCCGAAGGGCGTTTCAAGATCATCTACTGCCCGGGCGACGGCATGACCCGCGAAGAGATCGAGGGCGTGGGCTTCGACTACTGCCATTACAACGACATGGTGGCCCGCTATCCGATCGAACAGCTCAAGGACGGCTGGAACACGGTCGGCGGCGAGGAAGTCTATTACATCAGCAATCCGGCCCTGGGCCTCTGGGCCTATCCGGACCGCTTCAAGGACTGAGATGAAGATCGTATGTGACGACAAGATACCCTTCCTCCGCGGAGTGCTCGAGCCCTTCGCGGAGGTGGTGTATCTCCCCGGCAAGCAGACGACCGCCGAGGTGGTCCGCGACGCGGACGCCATCATCACGCGCACCCGCACCAAGTGCAATGCCGAACTGCTCTCCGGCTCTTCCGTCAAGGTGATCGCCACGGCCACCATCGGTTTCGACCACATCGACACCGGCTGGTGCGAACGCAACGGCATCATCTGGCGCAACGCTCCGGGATGCAACTCCTGGTCCGTCAAGCAGTATATTTCCTCCGTGCTGGTCAGCCTGGCGCGCCGGTACGGCCTGGACCTGACGAAGATGACCCTGGGCGTCGTCGGCGTGGGCAACGTGGGATCCAAGGTGGCCGAGGCGGCTTCGCTGCTCGGCATGAAGGTCCTGCTCAACGACCCGCCGCGTGCGCGCCGGGAAGGTCTGCAGGGCTTCGTGTCCCTGGACGAACTGATGGCGCAGTCCGATATCGTGACGCTGCACGTGCCGCTCACGAAAGAAGGGGAGGATGCCACCTGGCACCTGTTCGACGCCGCCCGCATCGCGCGGCTCCGCCCGGACCAGTTCCTCTTCAATTCTTCCCGCGGGCCGGTCGTGGACAACGCCGCCCTGCGCGACGCCCTCAAGGCGAAGACGCTGCGGGGCGCCGTGCTGGACGTGTGGGAGAACGAGCCCGACATCGACCGCGAACTGATGGGCCTGGTCGAGTATTCCACCCCGCACATCGCCGGCTACAGCGCCGACGGCAAGGCGAACGGCACCACGATGAGCGTGCGGACGGTCGCGTCCGTGCTCGGGCTGCCGCTCACGGACTGGACCGCTTCCGGCGTGCCCGCCCCAGCGCAGCCGCTTGCTTTCTGCATCGACGCCGCCGGCAAGAGCGACGCCGAAGTGCTCGCGGAGGCCATTCTGCATACCTACGACGTGCAGCGGGACAGCGACGCCCTGCGCGCCGCGCCCGACCAGTTCGAGAAGTTGCGCGGCGACTATCCCGTGCGGCGCGAGCCCACGGCCTTCTCCCTGACCCTCAGGGGCGGGACCGCCGCCCAGGCGGAAACGCTCTCCCGGCTTGGATTTCAAATTACAATCAACCAATAAAAAATTATCTATGCAACCTGTATCTGATATCGGACTTGTCGGACTTGCCGTGATGGGCGAGAACCTGGTCCTCAACATGGAAAGCAAAGGCTTCCACGTCAGCGTGTTCAACCGCACCGTCGAGAAGGTGGACAAATTCATCAACGGCCGCGGCAAGGGCAAGAATTTCTACGGCGCCCATTCCCTCGAGGACCTGGTCGCTTCCCTCAAGACCCCGCGCCGGGTGTTCCTGATGGTCAAGGCCGGCCAGCCGGTCGATGACTTCATCGAGAAACTCATCCCGCTCCTGGAGCCGGGCGATATCATCATCGACGGCGGCAACTCCCACTTCCCGGACACCGCACGCCGCACCGCTTACGTGGAAAGCAAGGGCCTCCTGTACATCGGCACCGGTGTGTCCGGCGGCGAGGAAGGCGCCCTCAAGGGCCCGTCCATGATGCCCGGCGGATCTCCTGCCGCATGGCCCTATGTCAAGCCGATTTTCCAGAGCATCTGCGCCAAGGTCGAGGACGGCTCCCCGTGCTGCGACTGGGTGGGCGAGAACGGCGCCGGCCATTTCGTGAAGATGGTGCACAACGGCATCGAGTACGGCGACATCCAGCTCATCTGCGAGTGCTACCAGATTATGAAGGACATCCTCGGCATGACCAACGAGGAGATGCACCAGACCTTCGCCGAGTGGAACAAGGGCGACCTCGACAGCTACCTCGTGGAGATCACCCGCGACATCCTCGCCAAGAAGGACGAGGACGGCAAGTATGTGCTTGATTATATTCTCGATACCGCCGGCCAGAAGGGCACCGGCAAGTGGACGGCCATCGCCTCCCTCGACCAGGGCGTGCCCCTCACGCTCATCGGCGAGTCCGTGTTCGCCCGCTGCCTGTCCGCCCAGAAGGAGGAGCGCGTGGCTGCCAGCAAGGTCCTCGTGGGCCCGAAGCCGGCCAAGTTCACGGGCGACCGTGCCGCTTTCCTCGAGGATCTGCGCAAGGCCCTCTTCTCCGCCAAGGTCGTTTCCTACGCCCAGGGCTACACGCTGATGCGTGCCGCGGCCAAGGAGTACGGCTGGAACCTCAACTACGGCGGCATCGCCCTGATGTGGCGCGGCGGCTGCATCATCCGCAGCGTGTTCCTCGGCAAGATCAAGGAAGCCTTCGACAAGAACCCCGAGCTGCCGAACCTCCTGCTCGACTCCTACTTCCAGGGCAAACTCGCCGACGCCCAGCAGAGCTGGCGCAACGTGGTCGCCTGCGCCGTGATGAACGGTGTCCCGGCCCCTTGCCTCTCCTCCGCCCTCGAGTACTACGACGGCTATCGCTGCGAGCGTCTGCCGGCCAACCTCCTGCAGGCCCAGCGCGACTACTTCGGCGCCCACACCTACGAGCGTACCGACAAGCCGCGCGGAGAGTTCTTCCACACCAACTGGACGGGCCACGGCGGAGATACCGTTGCCGGCACATACATTGCGTAATTAACTGATAACCAATAAAGAAATGATGAAAATCGGAAAATATTCCTTCGGCACGGGCGACCGCTTCGCCCACGAGGGAGTGAACCAGCTCAAGGCCCTCATCGAGGCCGAGAAGCTGTTCGGCGTACACTTCGTGCCCGTTTGGAACAAATCCAACCGTGAGCATGACATCATCGGCACCGAGCCGATCAGCACCCGCAAAGAGGCCGACGCCGCCGTCAAGGCCCTGGGCTACAAGGACCAGTATTTCGTGGACGCGGACCACATCAACATGCACAATGTCGATCGTTTCATCGACTGCTGCGACTTCTTCACCATCGACGTCGCCGACTACATCGGCCACACCGGCACGATGGAGGAGCGTTTCCTGCCCGCCATCAAGGAGGCCGGCAAGATCTACCGCCACATCGCCGGGAAGAAGGGCGCCGACAACTTCGTGACCGAGGTCTCCATGGACGAGGTCGATGAGGCCCAGACCCCCGAAGAGCTCCGCTACATCCTCAAGGAGATCGCCAAGGAGAAGATCCCCGTGCAGACCATCGCTCCCAAGTTCACCGGCCGCTTCAACAAGGGCGTCGATTACCGCGGCGACCTCGAGCGCTTCGAGAAGGAGTTCGAGCAGGACCTGCTCGTCATCGACGAGGCCATCAAGGAATACGGCCTGCCCGAGAACCTCAAGCTCTCCATCCACTCCGGCTCCGACAAGTTCAGCATCTACCCGATCATGGGCCGCCTGATCCGCAAGTACGACAAGGGCATCCACATCAAGACCGCCGGCACCACCTGGCTCGAGGAGAACATCGGCCTCGCCCTGGCCGCTCCCGAAGGACTCGCCCTCGCCAAGAAGATCTATGTGAACTCCCTGGGCCGCATGGAAGAGCTCACCGTCCCGTACGCCACCGTCATCGACGTCGATGTCAAGGCCCTCCCGTCCCCCGAAGAGGTGGAGAAGTGGGATGCTGAGACCTACGCCAAGGTGATGCGCCACAACCAGGCCGAGCCGCTCTACAATCCTTCCTTCCGCCAGCTCATCCACGTCAGCTACAAGATCGCTGCCGAACTGAAGGACGAATTCCTCCCCGCGCTCGAGAAGTACACCAACGTCATCGGCGACCAGATCACCGCGAACATCTGCGAGCGGCATATCAAACGGCTTTTTACAGAGTAGGCGATGAAACTTCTTGACATTTTCTCCAGCGGCTTCGACGCCGCCGAGTGGGAGCAGAAAGGCTATCAGCTCCCCAAGTTCGATATCGCTGCCGTGCGGGAGAAGACCCGCAAAGAGCCCACCTGGGTGCACTTCGGTGGCGGCAACATCTTCCGCGCCTTCCCGGCGTCCATGCTCAATGACGCGCTGAACACCGGCCGTTACGACCGCGGCGTGATCGTGGCCGAGACCTTCGACTTCGAAGTCGTGGACAAGGCCTACGCCCCCTATGACAACCTCTCCCTGTCCGTCGCCCTCAAGTCCGACGGCACGGTCGAGAAGAAGGTCATCGCCAGCGTCACGGAGGCCCTCAAGGCCGATTACCAGTTCGAAGACTGGAACCGCCTCGTGGAGATTTTCCGGGCTCCCTCGCTCCAGATGATCTCCTTCACGATCACGGAGAAGGGTTACGGCTACAACGAAGCCGACCTCGCCCGCGGTCTCAAGCCCATCTTTGCCCTGGGCAAGGTGACGGCCCTGCTGTTCGAGCGCTGGAATGCCGGCAGCCTGCCCCTGACGATCCAGTCCATGGACAACTGCTCCCACAACGGCGACCGCGTCAAGGCCGGCGTCATGGCGTATGCCGAGCGCTGGGTGAAGGACGGCCTCGTGCCGCAGGCCTTCCTGAACTACCTCAAGGACGAGACCAAGATCACCTTCCCCTGGTCCATGATCGACAAGATCACCCCGCGTCCCCACAGCAAGGTCAAGGCCATGCTCGCCGAGGACGGATTCGAGGACAACGACTACATCGAGACCGAGAAGCACACCTTCACGGCCCCGTTCGTCAACGCCGAGGAGACGCAGTACCTCGTGATCGAGGACCACTACACCAACGGCCGTCCGCCGCTGGATCTCGGCGGCGCCCTCTACACCACGCGTGAGACCGTCGACAAGGTCGAGACCATGAAGGTGACGACTTGCCTCAACCCGCTCCACACGGCCATGTCCATCTACGGCTGCATGCTCGGCTACACCCTGATCTCCGCGGAGATGGCGGATCCCGACATCCGTTCCTTCATCCAGAAGATCGGCTACATCGAGGCCATGCCCGTCGTGACGGATCCCGGCGTGCTGAACCCGTATGAGTTCATCGGCGCCGTGATCGGCCGCCGTCTGCCGAACCCCTTCATGCCGGACGCCCCGCAGCGTATCGCGATGGATACCTCCCAGAAGCTGGCCATCCGCTTTGGCGAGACCATCAAGAAGTACATCGCCCGCGGCCTCGACATGGAGAACCTCCAGCTGATCCCGCTCGTGCTGGCCGGTTACGCCCGCTACCTGAAGGGTATCCAGGACGACGGCACGCCGTTCGAGCCGTCCCCGGATCCCATGCTCGCAGAGCTGCAGGCCATCGTGGCACCGCTCCAGATCGGCAAGGCCGACCAGGACTACAGCTGCCTCAAGGCCCTGTACAGCCGCAAGGACATCTTCGGTCTTGACCTGTATGAAGCGGGTCTGGGCGAGAAGATCGAGGGCATGGTGAAGGAGCTCTTCGCCGGCGTCGGTGCCGTCCGGGCGACCCTGCACAAATACGTGGAGGCCCGCTAGGCGCGCGTCCTGTCATTGAAAAAGGCAGCCCGACCGGGCTGCCTTTTTCATTTACAGGATCGTGACCTCCGCTCCGGCGGCCGTCGCGATGCGCTTCACCAGCCCCTGCAGCACCGTGCCGGGACCGATCTCGCGGAACTCCGTGGCGCCGTCGGCGAGCATGCGCTGCACGGACTGTGTCCAGCGGACGGGAGAGGTCAGCTGCTGCAGCAGATTGTCCTTGATCCGGGCGGGATCCGTCTCCGGCAAGGCCGTGACATTCTGATAGATAGGGCAGCGCGGAGCGCGGACTTCCGTACGTTCGATGGCCTTGGCCAGTTCGGCGCGGGCCGGCTCCATCAGCGGGCTGTGGAAGGCGCCGCTCACGCTCAGCGGCAGGGCGCGCTTCGCTCCCGCGGCCTTCATGGCGTCGCAGGCGCGGGCCACGGCTTCCTTCTCGCCCGAGATTACCACCTGGCCGTCGCAGTTGTAGTTGGCGGGGATCACGATGCCCTCCACGGCGGCGCAGACTTCCTCCACCTTCTCGTTCGGCAGGGCGATCACGGCCGCCATGCCGCCGGGCACCTGCTCGCAGCATTTCTGCATCTCGCCGGCGCGCACGGCCACCAGCCGCAGGGCGTCCTCGAAGTCCACGGCGCCCGCCGCCACGAGGGCGGAGAATTCACCGAGCGAATGGCCGCCGACCATGTCGGGGGCGGGGAGTCCTTCGGTACAGAAGGCCGTGACGACAGAATGCAGGAAGATGGCCGGCTGCGTCACGCGCGTGGCGCGCAGGTCCTCGTCGCTGCCGTCGAACATGATATCCGTGAGGCGGAAGCCCAGGATTTCGTTGGCACGCTCCATCAGTTCGCGCGCACGGGGCTGGCTCTCATACAGGTCTTTGCCCATTCCGGAGAACTGGGATCCCTGTCCGGGGAAAATATAGGCTCTTTTCATATCAGCTTTCGTTTTTTGAAAATTCATCGTGTTTTGCACCGCAAATTTACAAAAATTAAGTATATTTGCACTCCCCAACGGCAAGCCCGCGGGCATGCCCCTGTAGTTTAATGGATAGAATTTCGGATTCCGGTTCCGACGATAGGCGTTCGATTCGCCTCGGGGGTACAAAGATCAACCGCCAACTCGCTCATTATCAGCGACGAGGCGGTTTTCTTGTTGTCTGCGTCGTCAACCGAATGTCAACGAAGCTGCCGCTCTCCTCCCTGGCCGTGCCGGCGTGACCTGCAACGTGTTGGAAATTAACGACATCCGCCGAAAAGGGGTCCGTTTTTGAGGCACCCCTTTTCATGATAAATGATTAACAAACAACTGCTTACAAGTCACGCTCCGGCCGGGCATGGTCTCTTCCAGGTCGGCCGTTCCCTGAGAGTTGCCACTACCTTAGGATGGTATGGGTCCCTCCAGCTGGGACAACTTAGATTTTGGCCAGGGGATATCTATTTGTTGAGGAACATTTGGTATTTGGATATCTCTTCTTGTAGGACTTCCTGACTGATTCCCGCCTCCGGATGAAAAACCTCCGTCCGGAGTTTCCCGGCGGGGGCGGACCAGTTGCCGACGACTTGGCCGTCCAGGAGGATGACGGGCCAGAAGTTGCCGGTGCTGTTGTGGGCGCGGTGGGTGTGGTCGGGGTGGAGGGCGATGTGGCGGCTTTTGTATCCGATGAGGTATTCGTCGTAGGAGGGCAGGAGGGTGACGGTGCCACTGCGGAAGCCGCGGGTGCGGCTGTCCTGGTGGCGGAAGAAGCGGAGGCCTTTCCAGCGCTCTTCGATGAGTTCGCTTTGGATGGCGTCCATCCCGGATTTGCAGTCGCTGATGTTCAGCCCGGTCCACCACACGAAGTCTTCCAGGGTGGCGGGGCCGTGGCTGCGGATATATTTTCGCGCAAGCAGGGCCAGGGCTTCGTCCCGGGGGATGGGGTTCTGCCTGGGAAGTTTGTCCTCCACCAGGGCGTAGCTGGGTTTCATCGGGAAAAGGTCCCCGCTGCACAGCAGCCCCGAATACTCGGCCAGACGGATGTGGTAGGAGAGCCGCTGCTCGTCCATGGCGATGCCTTTCTCTTGCACCGCTTTGGCAAAATCGGCCTTCAGGGCGATACGGTTTTGGGAGAGGTAGTCGCTGAAGATCTGCTGGATGGCCTCCTGTTCCGCCTGCGGAATGCTCACGCCGTTGGAATGCATCCAGCCGGTCATGCCGCGCAGGGCATTGACACGGCAAAGTTCCAGCATCCAGCGCCAGTCCTCTCCGGCCACCAGCTGCCAGGTGGTGCGGAAAAGGTGGCCGCGGACCATCCTGCCCGCATTGTAATCCTGCTCAAAGGCCTTTGCCGACGGCTTCCGGGTCCGCATCCCCACGGCCCAGCGCATCATCCGGTATTCCTGCGCCTGCATGGCGCCCATCCACTCCACCACATCGTAGGGCGAGGAGAACTGCGGGCAGATGAGCTGCTGGCTCAGAAGGCGTTGGGAGATAGGATTCATGGGCGGTGGCGTCAGATGCTGCGAATCAAGTCATCGATGTTACCCACCACTTCGGGCTGGTAGGGGTTCCTCCAGCTGGAGGCGACGTAGTTTTTTGCCATTGTCCTGGTAGATATTGAAATACTCGCTTGGAAGCTAAGGCCCCAAAGTTACGATTTTTTTCAGAGCGGCCCAACGCCGTCCCTGCTTTCACGGTGCCCCGTGCGCCGCGAAAGGTAAAAATGCGTATCTTTGGCAAAGCAACAAAACTGCGATGCCCATGGAAAAGTCAACCCGGCGACATCTGATTTCCGCCCTGGTGGCCGCGCTGCTGCTGGGGGTGGTGGTGCTGTGCCGCTGCAAGACGGCCTGGGCGGATGCCTATGCGCTGTATTTCTACCCGCTGTGGTCCGCCGGGGTGTCCTGGCTGAGCGCCCGCCTGCCGGTGTCGTTGGACGAGTGGGTGGTGATCGTGGCCGTGGCCGTGGCGCTGGTGCGGCTCGTCCGCATTCGCCGGCGCTGGGCCGCCCTGCTCAGCCTGCTGCTGTGGATGACCGTCTGGTTCTACGCCGGATGGGGTCTCAACTACTTCCGCAGCAGCGTCTTCGACCGCGCCGGGAAGCGGCCGGAGGCCTTTGAGGAGCAGAAATTCCGGCATTTCCTGGAAGATTACGCGCAGGAGCTGAACGGAAGCTACCGCCCCTTCGAAGAGCTGGACAAGCCGTCCTTCGAGCAGGAGGTCCGCCAGTACTACGCGACGCTTCCCGCCCATTGGGGGCTGGCGCAGCCCAAGCCCTGGCAGAAGCCCAAGCGCCTGTTGGCCAATCGTTTGTATTCGGCGGTCGGGGTGTCGGGCTACGTAGGCCCGTTCTGCAGCGAGATCCAGATCAACGAAGACGCGCCGCTGCGGCAGTATCCGCTTCTCTATGCGCACGAACTGGCGCACCTGCTGGGCGTGAGCAGCGAGGCGGAGGCCAATTTCTGGGCCTACCGGGCCTGCCTGGCTTCGTCCCGTCCGGAGATCCGTTACGCGGCGCACCAGTCGCTGCTGCCGTATGTGCTCGCCAATGCCCGGGCGGCGCTGGGCGAGGAGGATTTCCGGGCCTGGCGTGCGACGCTGCGGCCGGAGGTGGTGGAGGTGTACCAGTCGGAACGGGCCTACTGGCAGGAGCGCTATTCGCCCGAGATCGGGCGCGTCCATGCCTGGTTCTACGACAAGTTCCTGAAAGGCAACCGCATCGCCACCGGCTCCGCCAGTTACAACGAAGTCATCCGGCTCCTGCTGACGCTGGGCACGGATTAAAGGAAGCGCCCGGTGCGGCTCTCCGCGCAGGCGCGGATCTCGGACGGCGCGCCCGTCGCCACGATGCGCCCGCCTTCTTCGCCCCCGCCGGGGCCCATGTCGATGATGTAGTCCGCGCTGCGGATGATGTCGAGGTCGTGCTCGATCACGACCACGGTCGCGCCGGCGGCAATCAGGGTTCTGAATACTTGCAGCAGCGTCTGCACGTCCAGCGGATGCAGGCCGATGGAGGGCTCGTCGAATACGAACACGGTGTCGGTCTGCGTGCGTCCCATTTCGCTGGCGAGCTTGAGGCGCTGCGCCTCGCCGCCGGACAGGCTGGGCGTTTGCTCGCCGAGGGTGAGGTAGCCCAGCCCCAGGTCCTGCAGGGTCTGCAGGCGGTCGCGCACGAGCGGGAGGTCCCGGCAGAAGGCCAGGGCGCGGGTGACGTCCATGTCCATCAGCTCCGGCAGGGAAGCGGACGCGCCGGCCTTGTTGGCGTAGCGCATGCCATAGGCGGCCCTGGCGTAGCGCGAGCCGCGGCAGTCGGGGCAGGGGATGTCCACGTCCGGCAGGAACTGGACGTCCAGCGAGATGGTGCCCGTGCCGTCGCAGACAGGGCAGCGCAGGCTGCCGGTGTTGTAGGAGAAATCGCCGGCCTTGTGGCCCAGCCGGCGGGCGTCCGGGGTCTTGGCGAAGATCTTGCGGAGCTCGTCGTGCACCCCGGCGTACGTGGCCACGGTCGAGCGGACGTTGATGCCGATGGGGGTGGCGTCGATGAGCTTGCAGCGGGCGATGCCGGGCGCATCGACCTGCCGGACGTGGTCGGGCAGGGGCGCCTTCTGCGTCAGGGCCTCCAGGGCCGGTACGAGGCTTTCCAGGATCATCGTCGTCTTGCCGGAGCCGGACACGCCGGTCACGACGGTCAGGCGCCCCTTGGGGAGCTCGACCTCCAGCGGCTTTACCGTGTGGATGGCGCCGGTGGACAGGCGGATGCGCCCTTCGGCGAACAGGTCCGGCGCCGGTCCCTTCAGGGCCTGCGCGCCGTCCCGCAGGAAGGGTCCGATCCGCGAGGCCGGGTCGGCGGCGATGTCGCTGATGCTGCCCTGGGCGAGCACGCGTCCGCCGTCCGCACCCGCCGCCGGGCCCATCTCGATGAGCCAGTCGGCTTCGCGCAGGATCTGCGTGTCGTGATCCACGAGCAGGACCGTGTTGCCGTCGGCCACGAGGTCGTGCATGACGCCGTTCAGCCCCACGATGTTGGAAGGATGCAGGCCGATGGAGGGCTCGTCCAGCACATACAGCACGCCGGTCGTGCGGTTGCGTACGGCCCGGGCGAGCTGCATCCGCTGGCGCTCGCCCGTAGAGAGCGTGGAGGCGGCGCGGTCCAGGGCCAGGTAGCCCAGCCCCAGGTCCGTCAGGCGCCGGGCCGTCTCCAGGAAGGAGTCGCAGATGGACTGCGCCATCGGGCGCATCGCCTCCGGCAGGCTGCCCGGGACGCCGCGTACCCATTCCACCGCTTCGGTGAGCGTCATCTTGCAGGCGTCGGCGAGCGAAATGCCGCGCAGGCGCGGGGCGCGGGCGGCTTCGGAGAGGCGGGTGCCGCCGCAGTCGGGGCAGGGGGCCTGGCGCAGGAAGCGTTCCACGCGCTTCATCCCTTTCTCGTCCGTGACCTTCGCCAGCGCGTTCTCCACCGAATAGACGGCGCTGTAGTAGGTGAAGTCCATCTCGGCGAAGTTGTTGGTCTTCTCGTTGCGGTAGAGGATGTGGCGTTTCTCGGCGGGGCCGTGATAGACGATTTCCTTCTCTTCCGGGGTCAGGTCCCGGAAGGGGACGTCGGTGCGCACGCCCATCTCGCGGGCGATGTCCTTCATCAGCGACCACATCAGCGAGCCCCAGGGCGCCACGGCCCCTTCGTCGATGGTCAGCGACTCGTCCGGGACCAGCTTGGACTCGTCCACGGTCCAGACGGTGCCGGTGCCGCCGCATCGGGTGCAGGCGCCCTGGCTGTTGAAGGCGAGCTCCTCCGCGCCGGGCGCGAAGAAACGGGCTCCGCACACGGGGCAGACCAGTTCCTGCTCCGCCGCCACGGCGAGCGTCGGGGGCAGGTAGTGCCCGTTGGGGCAGCGGTGGCTGGCCAGGCGCGAGAACATGAGCCGCAGGCTGTTGAG
>CAMHIP010000005.1 GCA_946185205.1 uncultured Bacteroidales bacterium
ATGTTCCTCAAGGCGCCGCTCAAATACAACCGCATCAGCAGCGGTTTCTCCTATGCCCGCAGGCACCCGGTCACCGGGCAGGTACGGCCCCACACGGCCGTGGATTACGCCGCGCCGACCGGCACGCCCGTCCACGCCATCGGCGACGGCACCGTGATGCGCATCGGCTGGGATCCGGGCGGCGGAGGCAACCGCATCCGGCTCAAGCACGCCCAGGGCTACGAGACCAGCTACATGCACCTGTCGAAATACGCCCCCGGGCTCAAGGCAGGCACCCGCGTCTCGCAGGGACAGATCATCGGCTATGTCGGTGCCACCGGCACGGCCACGGGGCCGCACCTCGATTTCCGCGTGTTCCAGAACGGCAAGGCCATCGATCCGCTGTCGCTCAACTCCCCCGCCTCGGAGCCGCTGGATGCGAAATACCTCGATGAGTTCAACGCGCTGTACGAGCGCCTGCTGGCGGAACTGACCGGTGCTCCTTCCGAAGGCCCGAGCGTCATTCCGGCAGAAGAGCCGGCATCTCCGTCCGAATGAAAATGGAACTGACTGCTGTTGCCCATTTCCGTTCTCCCCTGCCGGAGAAATTCGGCCTGCCGCGACAGGCCGGCGTGGTGTCGTCGCTGCGCGGCACGGTGGTCCTCGAGCCGGACTTCCGCACCCCGGAAGCCCTGCGCGGGCTGGAGGATTTCGACTACCTCTGGCTGATCTGGGGCTTCCATCTCAACCGGGAGAAATCCTCCGCGGGGCTCACGGTCCGTCCGCCCCGGCTGGGCGGCAACGAACGCGTGGGCGTCTTCGCGTCCCGTTCTCCCTACCGTCCCAATCCCCTGGGCCTGAGCTCCGTACAGATCGAGTCCGTGGATGCGGAGCGCGGAGAAATCCATGTCCTGGGTGCCGACCTGGCGGACGGCACGCCCATCTATGACATCAAGCCCTACGTGGCCTATGCCGACAGCCATCCCGGCGTACGCAGCGGCTTCGTCGACGGCAAGCCCTGGAAACCGCTGCAGGTCGTCCTCCCCCGCGAATTCTTCCCCTGCTTCAGCCCCGAGAGCATCGACGGCCTGTTTGAAATCCTCTCCCAGGATCCCCGACCCCCGTACCAGGACGACCCGGAACGGGTTTACGGCCTCCTGTACGAAGGCTGCAATGTCAAATTCCGTGTCGAGAGCGGCGTCCTCACCGTCGTCGGGGTGGAATCGTGATAGAAGTTGCACGATTCGTGCAAGGATTGCCCCGTCTTTCTGCCTACCTTTGTGGCTACAGAAACGTAACACTACCCATGAGAATCCACAGATTTTTTGCAATCGCCGCGGCCCTGCTGGCCGCCGGCATGGTCTGCTCAGCCCAGACAGAGCGTTCCCAAGTCATCGAAGGCGGCGGCACCGGCCCCTGGAAGTCCGTCGCCGTGGGCGACAAGACCCTGCCGACCCATATGATCTACCGGCCGGAGAACCTCAAGGCCTACGTCGAGAAGAACGGCCCGATCCCCGTGCTGCTCTATGCCAACGGCGCCTGCGCCAACAACAGTCTCGAGATGAGTCGCCTGCTCAGCGAAGTGGCCTCCTGGGGCTATGTCGCCATCGCCATCGGCCCGTACCAGGACATGCCGGACGAGGCCTTCTACGCCCAGTGGAAGGGCGTCGTACGGGGCTGGTATCCTGAAACCAAGACCATCGCCATCATGGGCAACGGGGAGCGTCTGACCCCCTACACCGAAGCCGAACTGGCCGCCCAGGCCGCCGAGCGCGAAGCCGCGCAGAAGGCCGCGGCCGCCGCAGCGAAGAAGAACCGCGGCAAGAAAGCCGCACCGGCCCCGATGCCATTCCGTACCTATGCCCGCCAGCTGCTGGAAGCCCTCGACTGGATCACGGACCAGAATGCCAATGAAGAGAGCGAGTATTACCACCTGATCGACCTGGAGAAGGTCGCTGCGATGGGACAGTCCTGCGGCGGCGCCCAGGTCCTCGCCGTGGCCCACGACCCGCGCATCAAGACCTGCATGATCTTCAACTCCGGCATCGGTGAGATGGAGATGAGCGGCGCGTCCAAGAAGTCGCTGAAGAATCTCCACACCCCGATGCTCTACATCAACGGCGGCAAGGCCGACGTGGCGTTCAACAATGCCAACGGCGACTGGGGCCGGATCGCAGACTGCATCCCGGTCGTGAAGATCTCCACGCTCGACGGCCACCACGGCACCTACTACGAGAAGCACGCCGGCGCCTTCGCCGTCGTGGCCCGCATGTGGATGAACTGGCAGCTCAAGGGCGAGGTGTCCGACGCCGCCCTCTTCATGAACGACGAATACGGGAAGGCCTTCTATCCGGATTGGACCTTCGAGCGGAAAAACTGGTAAATCAGTAAGTTACCAAAGACTGGAAAGCCTGGCTGATCTCCTCGATCAGATCCCGGCTGTTGTAGGCCTCGGCCGTGCAGTGGGCAGTCAGACTGTCGCCTGCGCGGCCGTGCAGCCATACACCCAGGACGGCGGCCGTGAGGGCGTCGTAGCCCCGTGCCAGCAGACCGCCCGTCAGGCCGGTCAGGACATCGCCGCTGCCGCCTTTGGCCATGCCCGGATTGCCGGTGGTGTTGATGTACTTCTCCCCTTCCGGCGAATAGATTTCGGAGTGGAATCCTTTGGAGACGACCACGCAGCCCGTCTTCTTGCAGAGATCCAGGACGGCGGCGTCCTTCTCTTCCGGGGACTCCCAGGTGACCAGGCGCCGGAGTTCGCCCTCGTGGGGCGTCATCACGGAGCCGGCCGGGATCTTGCCCAGCAGTTCCGGGTGCACGGACAGGATACTGAGCGCGTCGGCGTCCAGGACCATGGGGATGTTGTCTTCCAAGGCCTTGCCCATCAGTTCCGTGAAGGCGGTCTCCGTCTGGGCGGCGCGCCCGAGGCCGGGGCCGACGGCGATGGCGTCGAAGCGGAGCAGCCCCTCCGGGATGCGGCTGAAGCACACGTCGGGATCTTCGGACAGCATGGCGGACGGGAAATTGATGACGGCCGCCTGGATGGCGTAGGACGTGGAATGCAGGGTCACCAGGCCGCAGCCGGACTTGAGAGCGGCACCCGTGGCCAGCACGGCCGCACCGGGCATGGCCTGGCAGCCGCCGACCAGCAGCAGATGGCCGTAATCCCCTTTATGGCTGACATCCGCGCGTGTCTTGAGCAGCGGACGCAAGAAGGCAGAATCAATCTTATTCATGCTCCAAAGATAGGAAAATTATTTTTGACAGGCCGTGATGTGGAAACAATGCTCTTTCCGCTCGTATTTGACCAGCACGCGGCCGGCCTGTTTCTCGTCCCGCAGCACCTCCGCCAGGACCTTGGTCAGCTCGTAGGGCTGCATGAACTCGTCGGTCTCCGTCTCGCGGAAATAGCGGCTGTGGCTGATGTCGAAGGTGGTGCCGTAGCAGTGCGAGGAATTGTCGGAGGCGTTCGGGTTGCCGCTGCGGCGCAGGCGGTCCACATCTTCTTCGGTCCGCAGGATGGAGGTGCAGACCAGTTTGTAGATCGGGAACTGCTTGCGCGCGAGCGAGTCGTGGAAGGCCTTGGCGATGCGGTTGAGCTCGCGGGCGGCGCCCGGCGTCAGGAAAGGCACCGAATGGCGCAGTTCGTCGATCTCGAGGTAGTCCGTATTCTCGACCTTGACCAGCCGGGCCGGATCCAGGTCGTCCCGCTTCTCCGGGACGCGGCTCAGCCCCACGGCCTTGGCTTTCTCCAGGTGTACTTCGTTGATGTCGTCGAACACCTTGCCGTAGGACATCAGTTTGGTATAGTAGATGATCTCCCGGGCTTCGGTCACGCCGGTGCCGTCCACGTCATCCCCAAGCTGCAGGGTGTCTTCCTGGCCCTCCGTCTCCCCTGCCGGCGGCTGCTGCCGCACGACGGTATCCACCTGCGCCTTCTTCTGTTTCGGGGCGCGTTCCTTTCTGCTGCAACCCCCTCCCACCAGGAATCCGAGCAGGAAGCCCAGCAGGAAAGGGGTCAGCAGAATGGCCAGCGCTTTCTGGCGCTTATTCATATTTCAGGACCGGCTGCCGTGCGGCGGTCGTCTCGTCGGGACGCCCGATCGGCGTGTTGTGCGGTGCCGCATGCAGCATCTCCGGGTCGGACTTGGCTTCTTCGGCGATCTTGCGCATCACGGCGATGAACGCATCCAGGGTCTCCAGCGACTCCGTCTCCGTGGGCTCGATCATGATGGCCTGGTGGAACAGCAGCGGGAAGTAGATCGTGGGCGCGTGGAAGCCGTAGTCGAGCAGGCGCTTCGCCACGTCGAGCGTCGTCACGCCGTTGTCTTCCAGCAGGCCGTCGAAGACGAATTCGTGCTTGCACACCGTCGGGATGGGCAGCTTGTAGCAGTCCTTGAGCGATTCCTTGATGTAGTTGGCGCCCAGGGTGGCCAGCTTGCCGGCCATCCGGACATGCTCGCGGCCAAGCATCAGGATGTAGGCGTAGGCCCGCAGGATGATGCCGAAGTTGCCGTGGAATCCGCTCACGTGCGGGATGTGCAGGAACGGGACCACCTTGTCGGACACGCCGACGGGGCCGCTGCCGGGACCGCCTCCGCCGTGGGGCGTGGAGAAGGTCTTGTGCAGGTTGAGATGCATGATGTCGAAGCCCATGTCGCCGGGACGGACCACGCCCAGGAGCGGGTTCATGTTGGCGCCGTCGTAATAGAGCAGGCCGCCGCAGTCATGCACGAGCTGCGCGATCTCCTTGATGTCGCGCTCGAAAAGACCGAGCGTGTTGGGATTCGTCATCATGATGCCGGCGATGTCCGGTCCGAGGAGCGGCTTGAGCGCTTCCACATCGACCAGACCGTCCTCCCGCGACTTCACGACCACGATGTCGAGGCCGCAGACTGCGGCAGAAGCCGGGTTGGTGCCGTGGGCGCTGTCCGGGACGATGACCTTGGTGCGGGCGAGGTCGCCGCGGCTCATGTGATACTCGCGCATCAGCATCAGGCCGGTGAGTTCGCCGTGGGCGCCGGCGCAGGGCAGGAAGGTGAAATGTTTCATTCCCGTGATGGCGGCGAGGGCCTTGTCCATGCCGGCATAGACCTCCAGGGCGCCTTTGACCGTCTCTTCCGGCTGCAGGGGGTGCAGACCGGTGAAGGCGGGCATGTTCGCGATCTCCTCGTTGATCTTGGGATTGTATTTCATCGTGCAGGAGCCGAGCGGGTAGAAGCCCGTATCGACGCCGAAGTTCATCTGGGACAGGTTGGTGTAATGTCTGACGACATCGACTTCGCTGACTTCCGGGAGGTCGAGCGGGGCTTCGCGCCAGAGGATGGGATTCCGGCTCTTCGGCCGGAATGACGGCTGGGCTTGACCCGGAATCTCCGGCAGCGAATACCCGGTCCGTCCGGGTTTGGAGAGTTCGAAGATGAGTTTGTCGTAGTATTTCATATCGCGGCCCTCCTAGTTGATGGATTTGACAATTTCGACGATGCGGTCCAGCTCCTCCCGGGGGTGTTTCTCCGTGACGCAGAAGGTCACGTAGCCCTCTTCCGTCTGAAGGGCGGCGAAGAAGCCGGCGTCGAGCAGCGCCTGCTGGAGTTTCTGCACGTCGCAGAGCGGCTTGAGGCAGAACTCCTTGAGGAATTCGCCGTCGAAGACCCGCTCGAACTTGCCCGTGGCAAGCAGCGCGTCGTGCAGGTAGTGGGAACCCTCGTAGCAGAGGGCGTTGAGCCGGCGCATGCCTTCCGGTCCCATCAGGGACAGATAGACCGTGCACCAGAGCGCCATCAGCGACTCGTTGGAGCAGATGTTGGACGTGGCCTTCTCGCGGCGGATATGCTGCTCGCGCGCCTGCAGGGTGAGGACGTAGCAGCGTTTGCCGGAGGCGTCGGTGGTCTGGCCGACGATGCGGCCCGGGAGTTTGCGCATCAGGGCGGCGGTGCAGGCCATGAAGCCCACGTAAGGACCGCCGTAGCAGAGCGGAATGCCCAGGGACTGGCCGTCGCCCACGGCGATGTCGGCGCCCCATTCGGCCGGGCTCTTGACCACGGCGAGGGCCGAAGGATCGCAGTATTCGACCAGCAGCGCGCCCCTGTCGTGGACGAGCTGCGCCAGGCCCAGGTGGCTCTCGATGACACCGAAGCGGTTGATGGACGGGACGACGACGCCGGCGAGATCCAGCACGCCCTCGGCCACCACTTCCGTCACCTTGTCCGTGACGACCAGGTTGATGCCTGCATACTTGGCGTAGGTCCGGATGGTGTCGATCACGTGCGGCAGCAGGCGGTCGGAGACGACCACGGAATTGCGCTTGCGGGTGCTGGCCACGCACATGCGCACGGCCTCCGCCGCAGCGGTGGGACCGTCATACATCGAAGCGTTGGCACAGTCCAGCCCCGTCAGACGGCAGATCATGGACTGCCACTCGAAGATGTAACGGAGCGTGCCCTGCGAGATCTCGCACTGATACGGCGTGTAGGCCGTCAGGAATTCGCTGCGCGAAGTGATGTACGGGATGACGGCCGGCACGTAGTGGTCGTAGGCACCCTGGCCGACGAACACCTTGAGTCGCGTATTCTTGGCGGCCAGCCCCTCGAAAAAGTCACGAACCTGCTGTTCGCTCATTGCGGACGGCAGGTCGTACTCCCCCTTGTAGATGAAATCCGCGGGGACATCGGCGTACAGGTCCTCCAGGGAACCGACACCGATCCTTTCGAGCATAATGCGGATATCTTCCCCGGTCTGGGGAAAATAGCTGAATGCTCCCATATCTTTATTTGGCGACTTCGGCGTAAGCGGCGGCGTTGAGCAGGGTGTCGAGCTCGGACGTGTCGGACATCTCGACCTTGATGATCCAGGCCGCGTAGGCATCTTCGTTGATCAACTCGGGCTTGTCCTCCAGCTCGTCGTTGCGGGCGATGACCTTGCCGGACACCGGGGCGATGAGCTCACTGGACGTCTTGACGCTCTCCAGGGCGCCGAAATCGTCGCCGGCGCTGAGTTCGTCGTCCAGATCAGGCATATCGACATACGTGATGTCACCCATCTCGGCCTGGGCGAAATCGGACACGCCGACAATCGCCACGTTACCATCCACTTTGACCCATTCGTGGGACTCGCTGTAGAGGAGTCCTTCTGCAATTTTACTCATATTGATATCGTTTATTTCTTATAGTTGGTCTGATAAAAACGCTTCTTGACGACGGTGCCGGCGAAGGTCCGCTTGCGGATGCGGATCCACAGCGGCGTGCCCAGGGCGGCATAGGCGCTGTCCACCAGGGCGAAGCACAGGCTCTTCTCCAGCGAGATGGAGTGGTAGCCGGTGGTCACGACACCCACTTCGGTGCCGTCTTCCAGCTCCACCGGATAGCCCGCGCGCGGGACGGCCTTGTCGGCGAGTTCGATGCCCACGAGCTTGCGGGCCACGCCGTCCGCCTTCTGGGCGGCAAGGGCCTCCTTGCCGATGAATTCCGGCTTGTCCAGCTTGCAGAACATGCTCAGCCCGGCCATGACCGGGGAGATCTCGGCGGTCAGTTCGTCGCCGTAGAGCGGCAGGCCCGCCTCGAAGCGGAGCGTGTCGCGGCAGCCGAGCCCGCAGGGCTTGATGCCGGCGGCGATCAGGGTCCGCCACCAGGCGCGGATCTGCTCCGGCTCGGCGTAAATCTCGAATCCGTCCTCGCCGGTGTAGCCGGTGCGGCTGACGATCACGCGGCGGCCTTCCCGCTCGGTGTCGAGGAAGGTGTAGAAGGTCAGGGAGGCGGCTTCCGGGAAGCCCAGGAGCGTGCAGACGGCCTTTTCGGACGCCGGGCCCTGGACGGCGATCTGCCCCCAGGCGTCGGACTGGTTGTCGATCCGGACGTCGAATCCGGCGGCCTGTTCCTGCATCCAGGTGTAGTCCTTGTCGATGTTGGCCGCGTTGACCACCAGCAGGTAATGCTGCGGCTCGCTCTCGCGATAGACGAGCAGGTCGTCGACGGTGCCGCCGTCGGGATACAGCATCATGCCGTAGAGGATTTTGCCGGGCTCCATCTCGCGGATGTCGTTGGTGAAGATATGGCTCACGAAGCGCTCTGCGTCCGGGCCGCTGATGAAGATTTCACCCATGTGGGATACGTCGAAGACACCGGCCGCGTGGCGGACGGCATTGTGCTCGTCGATGATGCCGCTGTACTGGATGGGCATGTCATACCCGCCAAAAGGGCTCATCTTGGCACCGAGCTCGACGTGGAGGTCATGCAGACAAGTCTGTTTCAGGAGATTTTCCATGTTGGTTATCAGAGTGTGTTATTTGAGAATTTCCAAATCCTTCTTGAGGACCATCTTGGGGTCCATCATGTGGACTTTCTGGAAGAGCCGGACCTGGTTGCCGAGGGACAGATAGACCTTGTCCTCGTGCTTGCCCTTCCGCCACCATTTGTAGAAGCCGACGGGATCGTTCTCGTAGGGAATCTTCGCGAGGATCCCGGAACTGTAGCCCGGATAGTCGATGACCAGTTTCAGGCCCATGAATTTCTTGTAATAATCGGGATCCGCGCGGCGCAGCTTGCTGACAAGCGGATTGAGAACTTCCATCGTGTCCACCTGGAGGACCTTGTCCCGGACGATCATGCGATGGATGCGCACCGGATCGACATTCAGCCACGCACCCAGGCGCAGGGTCGTGGGACCGTCGTCCGTGTCGAGGGTCAGCTCATCCATGGAGAAATAGATTTTCTCGGGATCGAGGGGATGTAGTTCTTCCAACGGCATCAATTTTGAGTTAATGAGGAGTAACAAATGTAGGAGTTTTTTTTGATTTTTCCTATTTTTACGACGTCATGCAGCGTTTTTTTACAGATTTTTCGGTATTTGAGGGTTCGAATTGTTACTGTTCGGCGGCGTGCGGGTCCCGGATCCGGGCCGCCATCGCCGAAATCCCGGCGGCCGCCTTCCACTGTATCGGGACGGGCGACTACCACTATCAGACGCTTTTCTGGCTCGAGAAGATCCGGGAGCCGTTCCAGTTGGTCCTCTTCGACCACCATCCGGACGACCAGCCGGGCGCCTTCGGAGAAGAACTGCTCAGCTGCGGCGGCTGGGTGGCCCGCGCCCGCCGGCTGCCCCTGCTGCAGGCGGATACCTGGATCAGCGGCGCGCAGGATTTCCCCGCCCTCTCCGTCCTGCCGGAACTGCCGGTCTATCTGTCCGTCGACACGGACGTCCTCTCGCCCGCGTACGCCCGTACGGACTGGGACCAGGGCGACATGACGCTCGACGAACTGTCCGGCGCCCTCCGGCGGCTGACGGCCGGCCGGCGCATCCTCGGAGTGGACCTGTGCGGCGGCCTGACACCTGAAAAAGGAGCCTCCCCGGAGGATCTTGCGCTGAACGCAAGCACCGGGGAGGCCCTGTACGGATGTTTCCGCGATCTGCTTATTTGACGATCTTGAAGGTCACAGGGATCGAGCAGGTCACAGGGACGTTCTTGCCGTCCTGCTTGGCGGGAGCCCACGCGGGAGCGTTCTCCACGACGCGCAGCGCTTCGGCGTCCAGTTCCGGGGAGACCCCCTTGACCACCTTGGCGTTCTTGATCTTGCCGTTGGCGTCTACCACGAAGTTGACGGTCACCTTGCCCTCGATGTCATTGTCGATGGCGTTCTGCGGATACTTGATGTTCTGCTGGACATACTTCACGAAGGAGTCGGCATCGCCGCCGTTGAAGGTCGGCTTGGCCTCGACGGAGGTATAAGGCAGGATGTCACCGAGTTTCTCCAGGGCATCCCCGGCACGGTCGGCGGCCTCTGTGGCAGCATCCTGGACCTCGGCGGCGCCTTCCTTGACGGCGTCAGCGGCCTTCTGGGCGGCCTCGTCCACCGTCTCGACGGCGTCCTTGGCAGCATCCTTGACTTCTTCACTTCCCTTGCCTTCGTTCTTGCAGGAGAAGACCATCATCGCACAGGCGGCGATCATGGCGAAAGCATACACTTTTTTCATTTTTATCAGGTTTTAAAAACAAATTTCAGGGCGCAAATGTAGCAATAAATCCGGCTCGTTGTTAAAGATTTTTAAAAAAGTTTACAGCAGCGGGGAGAACAGCCGCGCCACGGATTCGCCGAAGCGGGAGATCTTCGACCGGCCGGCCCAGGATTCCGCATCCACCCGGCTGCATCCCTGCTGGTCCTGCAGGAACAGGTCCCGCATCCGCACGGCCATGTCGCGGTCGTAGATGAAGGCGTTGATCTCGAAATCCTGCTCGAAGCTGCGGATGTCGAGGTTGGTGGAGCCGACGGACACGACGGCGTCGTCGGCGACGACCGTCTTGGCGTGCATGAATCCCTTCTCATAGAAAAACACCTTCACGCCCGCCTCCAGCAGGTCTTTAATATAGGAACGCGAGGCCAGCGTGACGATGAAGTTGACGTCGTCCCGCCGCGGGATGATGAGCCGGACATCCACGCCGGCGAGCGCGGCGTTGCGCAGGGCCATGCCCAGCGGCTCGTTGGGGATGAAGTAAGGCGTCTGCACATAGACATAGCGGCGGCTTTCGCTGAAGATGCGGAGGATCCCCTGCATGATCACGCGGAACTCCCCCATCGGCCCGGACGTGGCCACCTGCATCATGTACGGCCCGACGGCGGGGACCTTCGGGAAATAGACCGGGTTGTCCAGCAGTTCCTTGGTGGAGAATTTCCAATCGACCAGGAAGGCCGTCTGCATCTCGGCGACGACGGGGCCGGACACCCGGATGTGCGTGTCGCGCCAGATGCCGTCCCGGATGCCGACCGCATAGCGCTTGGCGATGTTCATGCCGCCCGTGTAGCCCACGCGGCCGTCGATGACGACGTTCTTGCGGTGGTTGCGGTAGTTGGTGTCGCTCGACAGGAGCAGCCGCACCCGCAGGAAAGGCCGCACCAGCACGCCCTTCTTCGCCATCCTGCGGTAGAAGCCGCGCCGTGTCAGGTTCGCCAGGTCGTCGATCTGCAGGCGGACTTCCACGCCTTCCTGCGCCTTGCGGACCAGGATTTCCTCCGCCTTGCGGCCCATCTCGTCGTCCTCGAACTTGAAGAACTGGAAATGGATGTGGTGCCGGGCCGACTCCAGGTCGGCGAGCAGGTCGGCGTACATGGCGCTGAAATCCGTATAGACGCGCACGTCGTTGCCGTCCACCGGCGCGGCCTTGCCCGCCGTGTGCAGCAGCGTGACCAGGTTGCGGTGCTCTTCGGGAATCGATTCGCGCACATGGCCCTCGACCGCCCGGGCCGTGAGTTCCTGCAGGCGGGACATATCCTCGACGCTGACCATGCGGCGGTTCTTGCGGTCGCGCCCGAAGAAGAAATAGAGGACGAGTCCGACGACCGGCAGGAAGACCAGCAGCAGGATCCAGGACAGGGTGCGGATGGGATGGCCGTTCTCAGCGACTTCCATCACGATGATACTGACGAGAATGACGATGAAAAGAGTGTTCAGCCAGGCAGCCATGGCGGTAGGTTTTCGGTGTTGTGTATTTTGTCGCAAGTTAAGAAATTTCTGCATATTTTATTATTTTTGTACTATGGTTTCTTTCTTTATCAGCGTCATCGCCCTGATTCTCGGCTACCTGCTCTACGGCAGATTCGTGGAGCGGGTCTTCAGCCCGGACCCGGCCCGGCCCACCCCCGCCGTCACCCGGGCGGACGGGATCGACTATATAGCCATGCCCGCCTGGAAGGTATTCATGATCCAATTTCTCAACATCGCCGGCACGGGGCCGATCTTCGGTGCCATCATGGGCGCCAAGTTCGGTCCGGCGGCCTACCTCTGGATCGTGCTGGGCTGCATTTTCGGCGGAGCCGTACACGACTATTTCAGCGGCATGCTGTCGCTGCGGAACGGCGGCGCCAACCTGCCGGAACTGATCGGCAAATACCTCGGCCGTACGGCCAAGACCGTGATGCTCTGCTTCTCGGTCCTGCTGCTGGTGCTCGTGGGCGCCGTGTTCGTCTATAGTCCGGCCGTGATCCTGAAGGACCTGGCCGGCGACGGCAGCAATTCCGCCTTCATGATCTGGGCGGGCGTGATCTTCGTCTATTACATCGTCGCCACGATGCTTCCGATCGACAAGATCATCGGCCGGGTCTATCCCCTCTTCGCCGTCGCCCTGATCTTCATGGCCGTGGCGCTGATGGTCGGACTGATCGTCAGGATGCCGCAGATCCCCGAGTTCTGGGACGGTCTGCAGAACCGCTCGCAGACCTGGGGCGGCAAGGGACAGCCGATGTGGCCGTACCTGTTCGTGACCATCGCCTGCGGAGCCATCAGCGGCTTCCACGCCACGCAGAGCCCCCTGATGGCGCGCTGCCTGAAGAACGAGAAACTGGGTCGGCCGGTCTTCTACGGATCCATGATTACCGAAGGGCTCGTCGCCCTGATCTGGGCCGCCGTGTCCTCCTATTTCTTCTTCGGAGGCGGTGCGGAGCAGGTCGGAGGGACTTTCGCGGATGCGGCCCCGACCGTGGTGACCAAGGTCTCCCGCGCCTGGCTGGGCGTGCTCGGCAGCGTCCTCGCGCTGATCGGCGTGGTGGCCGCGCCCATCACCAGCGGCGACACGGCCCTGCGCAGCGCCCGGCTTATCATCGCCGACTGGCTCAAATTCGACCAGCGGGCCGTCGGCAAGCGTCTGGCGATCAGCGTGCCCCTCTTCGGCGTGGCTGCGCTGCTGCTCTGGTTCAACATCGCCAACGAGGACGGGTTCAACGTGATCTGGCGCTATTTCGGCTGGGCCAACCAGACGCTCGCCGTTTTCACGCTCTGGGCCGTGACCGTCTATCTGGCGCGTGAGCGCGAGGGCGCCTATTACCTGATGACCCTGCTGCCGGCCTGCCTGATGACGGCCGTCAGCATCACCTACCTCTGCATCGCGCAGATCGGATTCAACCTCCCCATCGGCTGGAACCGCTGGATCGGCGCCGTCGTGATCGTCCTGAGCGCCGTCCTCTTCTTCCGCTGGAAATTCAAATCATCTACCAAGTAAGCACCTATGGCAGACGAAAAGATCATCTTCTCCATGAACGGGGTCGGCAAGGTCCTCCCGCACAACAACAAAGTCATCCTCAAGGACATCTACCTGTCCTTCTTCTACGGCGCCAAGATCGGCATCATCGGTCTGAACGGCTCCGGCAAATCCACCCTCCTCAAGATCATCGCCGGCGTGGAGAAATCCTACAAGGGCGAAGTGGTCTGGGCGCCCGGCTACAGCGTGGGCTACCTGGAGCAGGAGCCGCAGATGGACCCGGACAAGACCGTGCTGGAAGTGGTCCGGGAGGGTGTCCAGGAGGTCATGGACCTGCTGGCGGAATACAACGAGATCGGCATGAAGTTCATGGAGCCGATGGACGACGATCAGATGAACGCGCTGATCGAGCGCCAGGGCGAACTGACCGAACTCATCGAGCACCACGACGGCTGGGAGATCGACAGCAAGCTCGAGCGCGCGATGGACGCCCTGCAGTGCCCGCCTTCCGATGCGAAGGTGGCCACCCTGTCGGGCGGCGAACGGCGCCGCGTGGCCCTCTGCCGCCTGCTCCTGCAGGCACCGGACGTGCTGCTGCTCGACGAGCCCACCAACCACCTCGACACCGAGAGCATCCAGTGGCTGGAAGCCCACCTGCAGCAATACAAGGGCACGGTCATCGCCGTCACGCACGACCGCTACTTCCTCGACAACGTGGCCGGCTGGATCCTCGAACTGGACCGCGGCGAGGGCATTCCCTGGAAGGGAAATTACTCCTCCTGGCTGGAGCAGAAGAGCATCCGCCTCGCGCAGGAGGAGAAGCAGGAAAGCCGCCGGCGCAAGACCCTCGAGCGCGAGCTGGAATGGGTCCGGATGGCTCCCAAGGCCCGCCAGGCCAAGCAGAAAGCCCGTCTGGGCGCCTACGAGAAACTGGCTTCCGCCGATGCGAAAGAGAAAGAGGCACGCCTGGAAATCTATATCCCCAACGGCCCGCACCTGGGCAACAAGGTCATCGAATTCCACGACGTCAGCAAGGCCTACGGCGACAAGCTGCTCTTCGAGCACCTGTCTTTCGTGCTGCCGCCCGCAGGCATCGTGGGCGTGATCGGCCCCAACGGCGCCGGCAAGACCACTCTCTTCCGCCTGATCATGGGTATCGAGCAGCCGGACAGCGGCAGCATCGAGATCGGGCCGACCGCCAAGATCGCCTATGTGGATCAGCAGCACAAGAGCATCGACCCCGAGAAGACCGTCTATGAGACCATTGCCGGCAACTCCGAGTGGGTCCGGCTGGGCGGACGGGATGTCAACGCCCGTTCCTGGGTGTCGCGCTTCAACTTCTCCGGCGCCGACCAGGAGAAGCTCTGCGGCGTGCTGTCCGGCGGCGAGCGCAACCGCCTGCACCTGGCGCTGACGCTCAAGGACGAGGGCAATGTCCTGCTGCTCGACGAGCCGACCAACGACGTGGATGTCAATACGATCCGTGCCCTGGAGGAAGGCCTCGACGGCTTTGCCGGCTGCGCCGTGGTGGTCAGCCACGACCGCTGGTTCCTGGACCGCATCGCCACGCACATCCTGGCCTTCGAAGGCGACGGGCAGGTCTATTTCTTCGAGGGCAGCTACTCCGAATATGAAGAGAACCGCAAGGCCCGCCTCGGCGAGACCGAGCCCAAGCGCTTCAAGTATAAGAAGTTGATGGAATAAACAATACTTGACCCGGAATCCCCAACCGCTTATGAAGAAAACGTATTCCGACGATATCAAAACCCTGCAGGACAGCATCAAGCGCCTGCAGGAGATCAAAGAAGTCCTCTACGCCGTGGAGGACGTGGCCCTCGAAGTGGAACGTACCGTCAGCGAAATCGACGCCCGTGTCCCCCTGCGGGAGGACATCGCCCGGATCGGGGACGGCGAGCAGCGTGCCCAGGCGGAGCATGCCCTGGACCTGCTTGAGGAGACCTTCGGCCTCATCGACGAAATCCTCGGACCACCGGATGACGAACTGACCGGCGAACCCGTGGGTACGCCCATGGATCCCGTCGCCCGCGGCGCCCACTCCAGCGAACTGCGCCTGGAGGATTTCCTGCGCAACTACAAACCCGGCGGCAAGGGCAAGGTCAGCTGACGCACCCCTATTCTGCTGTAAATGAGGAAAGTCCAGACGAAGCGGTCTGGACTTTTTTTGTTCGTTTAGCCTGGATATTCAAACATTTTCCGAAAATAATGCGGGAAAATTTGGTCATGTCAAAATATATCTGTAGATTTGTAGTGCTACTTAGCACTATACGCTCAGAGTTGACCACATGGCATTCATAAGGGTACAGAAACTGGTCCGGGACGGAAGCGGCCGCATCACCAGCGGCAGCGCCGCCATCAAAGAGTCCAGGTATGTCCGGGATGGAGGAAAGTTCCATTCCCGGCAGATCGTGCGCGAACGCCTGGGGAAGGTCGTCTGGCTCAGCCCCGACGGTAAGTCCGGCATCTTCCTGTCCCCGCTGCGCGGCCTTGTGTCGTATGACTCCGCATCCGACGCCTTCGACGATGTGCGCGGGAACGACAAGCGCCTGTCCGGGCAGATCAAGAGCTTGCCCGAAACGCAGGTACACACCGTTTTCGGCGACGCCTACCTCCTGTTGAACTTCCTCGTGCGGACCGGCCTGGCGCGTATCCTGAAAGAGACCTTCCCGGCGGAGACGGACCGGCAGCGGGTGCTGTGCCACATCCTGCACGGCATCCTGCGGGACGGAAGCCATATCAGCTGCGACTGCTTCCTGGAGAAATCCTTCGCTCCGTACATCCTGGACGGCGTCCCCCTTCCGACGTTGCGCTGCGACACGGCCTGCTACAAGATGATGGGCACGGACCAGGCGCGGACGGCCTTCTTCAAGACCCTTGTCGGGATGATGCAGAGGCTTGACCCGGCTTTCGGACGCTGCTGCTGCCTGGACGCCGCATCGTTGCCGGCCGGCGCTCCCGTTCCGTCCTGGCTCGTGCTGGTGCTTGACAAGGAGACGGGGTTCCCCGTATGGTACGACGTCGTCCCGGGCAGCACCCCTTACCGCAGCGCCATGATGGCTGTCGCGGACGAAGCGGCCGTCAACCTGGACATCACCGTCCGTCCGCTTGCCCCGAATGCCGGAAGTTTTTCCGGGAAGGTGGACCTCGGTCAGCTTCCGCCGTCCGAATGGACCGCTGAAACGGTCCGCGGGATGGTCCTCGACGACATCTTGAACAGGATCATCCTGTTGAAAATGAACAAGGCCCTGGAGGGCAGCGGCCTGTCCGTCTCCGAGATAAGCGGTCGGACGCAGTCGCTGATGTGCATCCGCAACGGACATGGGGAAATCCTCGTCGAAAGCCCCGGCAAGAACGTGAAGGAATACTATCGACTCCTCGGCGACACCGTGCCGGCCAGTCTGAAAATCAAAGACTTCCGAAAGAAAGTACTGGAAATATAAACAACCCTTTCAAATCCTCTCATTATGTTAAAGCGTTTCTTTACCCTCATCGCCGTCCTCGGCCTCGCCGCGGGAACCGCCCTCGCCCAGGACATCAAGTTCTCCACGAACTACGCCCCCGGCCGCGAAAAACTCGCGGAATCCGTTTTCAAGGAGCTCTCGGGCCTCTGCACCGGCTCCAACGCCCTCAATCTGGCCTCCGACTTCATCGACAGCATGGACGCCATCAAGGACCATCCGGAGCTCCGGACCGCCATCCTCGAGAACTACATTTTCGACTATTGCAACGTCGAAGACGCCCTGAAGACCGAGGAGAACATCAAGGCCCAGGAGTTCGAGGGCAAGAGCTATTACACCCTTCGCTTCCGCGAAGAATGGGGTGAGCTCGGGAAGAAATACACCGAGCTGCGGCTGGCGCTGGAAAAGGAAAACGCAAACTAATTCACAAGCACTACTCCGCCAGGTAGGCGGCGACGGACTGAAGCTGCGGCTCTGCGCGTGCGGAAAGGATTCGCACGCGCAGGCGCAGGACGTTTTGCTCCGGGAAGCGGAGGATGCGGCGGGCGCCGACGTTGGTGCCGCGGGCGACTTCCTGCCAGCCGTCCACCCAGATGTCCAGGGCGAAGGATTCGATGCGTTCGCCTTTCGAGAGGTCTTCGCGGAGCTCCAGGCGGTCGAAGCGGATGGCAAGCGGCAGGGTCAATTCGTAGGAGCAGATGCCCCGGCTTGACCGGCGAATCTCCACGCGCGCCCCTACCAGCAAGTCATTGGAATAGGTCTCCCGGACGCGGCGGCCCACCTCTGCGAGGACGGCGCTGTCGCGCGGGGCGATGCGGCCGCTGCGGTCCGGCGGGACGTTGAGCAGCAGGATGCTGTTGCCGCCGACGGAGCGCTCCCAGATGTCGAAGACGTTGTCGGCGCTCCGGACGGCCTGTTCGTCCTCGTTGCGCCAGAACCAGCCGTCGCGGATGGAGACGTCCGTCTCGGCAGGCTGATAATGCAGCCAGCAGAGTTTCGGCTGCGCCAGAAGCCGCTCCCGGCTTCCCAGATCCGCGTCTGTCAGGTCGTCGAACATGTTCATCGAAGCGGGATCCTGCGCATACGGGATGACATTCCATTCGGACTCCCGCGTCTCCCCCGCCTCGTTGCCGCACCAGCGCAGGTCTTCCTTGCCGAAGACCACGGCGTCGGGCGCCAGCGCGTGGATCAATTCCTTCCAGGCCAGGTAGTTGTATTGCTGGCCGCCCTTGCGCTTGGGATGCGCTCCGTCGAACCAGACTTCCGACACGGGGCCGTATTCGGTCAGCAGTTCGAAGAGTTGGTTCAGGAAGTATTCGTTGTAGTCATCGACATCGAACGTGAAGGTCCGCTTGTCGGCGAACGGCCGTCCGGGCACCTCGCGCGGGATGGTGCGCAGCGTGGCGGCGCTGCCGTTGCCGTACAGGCCTTCCGGCGACTCCATCTGGTAGAGGTCGGCCGGCGAGAGGTAGAAGCCGAATTCCAGGCCAAACTTGCGGCAGGAGGCCGCGAGCGCCTTCACCACATCCCCCTTGTAGGGGCTGGAGGCCACGCCGTGCGCCGTGTAGCGGCTCGGCCAGAGGACGAAGCCGTCGTGGTGCTTGGCCGTGAGGATCACCCGTTTCATGCCGGCGTCCCGGAAGATCCGGCACCACTGGTCCGTGTCCGGCTCCCGCAGGTCGAAAACGGCCGGATCTTCGATGCCGCTCCCCCATTCCACGCCCGTGAAAGTATTGGGGCCGAAATGGACAAATGCGGCAAAACCGTTCTCCAGCGCGTGCCGCTGCTGCGGCGTCGGCACGACGCGGACGGCCTTGGCGATCACGGTCTCCGGCGCATCGTCCGGCTCCACCCGGACGGTCCGGGCGGTCTCCACCGTGCAGGCGACGGCCAGCAGCGCCGTCAGGATGAGGGAAATCTTGCGCATGACACACAAAAATAGCAATAATTATTCTTACATTTGCACATCACAGACAATCTGATTATGGCCTACGACATTTCCATCAAACTCCCCCAGGGCTGGGTCTCGGACCTGGACACCTACCTCGACGAATCCGGCGTCGAGATCACCCACCTCTCCTGCCACCTTCCCAACGACCGCAAGCAGACCGACGAGGCGCTGATCGACGCCTATGTGGGCCCGATGCCGGAGGACACGACGGCGGCGGACCAGGCGCTCGCGAACTATGCCGACACCGTGGGCTTCGACGACGATGACCCCGAGGATTTCGATCCCGTCATCGAGTGGCCCTTCAACGGCAAGAAGGCCTACGGCTTCGAGGCCATCGCCGAGGACGACTCTCCCATGCGGATGATGTGCATCGAGCTCAAGAAGGGCATCCTCGTCATTCTGGTCGTCCTGGCCCAGGACGACGCCACGCTCGTGCAGGCCGTCGAGCTCGCCGAGCGCGGGCTGCGGCTGAAATAGGATGGACCAGCCCAAGATCGAGCGCGTCCTGCGCCTGATGACCCTGATGTCGGGGAGCGTCGAATACACCATCGACGAGCTCGCCGACAAGTTGGATACGTCCTACCGCTCGATCTACCGCTATATCGACACGTTCAAACAATGCGGCTTCGCCGTGGAGAAGATCCACGGCAACGTCTATCGCCTGGCGAAGCTCTCCCCCAAGTATCCCGACCTGGACAAGCTGGTCTATTTCTCCGAGGAGGAGGCCTATCTGGTCAATCATCTGATCGACCGGCTGGATCCGACCAACACCCTCAAGGCGGGGTTGCAGCGCAAACTGGCGGCCATCTACAGCAGCACCAGCATCGCCGACTACATCGACAAACGGTCCAACGCCGCCAATGTCGAAGCCCTCTCCCGCGCCGTCCGGGAGAAACGGGCCGTCCGGCTCCTGAAATATGAATCCGGGCACAGCGGCCAGATCCGCGACCGGCACGTGGAGCCTTTCGGCTTCACGACCAATTTCATCGACGTGTGGGCCTACGACCTGGAGGACGGCCGCTGCAAGATCTTCAAGATCAGCCGGATGGAAGAAGTGGAAGTGCTTGACGGAGAGGCGTGGGCGCACGAGCCGGAGCATGAGCGCCAGGGCATGGACGTCTTCCGGATGGCCGGGCGGGAGGAGTTCCGCGTGCGGCTGCGCCTGTCGATGAAAGCCAAGAACCTGCTGGTCGAAGAGTATCCCCTCGCCGAGCGGGACCTGACACAGGAGCCCGACGGCCGCTGGATCCTCGACACGGGCATCTGCGCCGTGGCGGGCGTCGGCCGCTTCGTCAGCGGCCTGGCGGGAGAGATCGAAATTCTCGACGGAGAACTCCTCCGCACCTGGCTGCGGGACAACGCCCGGGCCCTGCTCGCGCTCTGACGGCAGGCTTCCGCCGGATTACGGCTCGTCCGTCACCACCGTCATACCGGCTTCTTTCCAGCCGAATTTTTTGCAATCTGTCAACCTTTTTTAGAGAAGTACAAAAAAAACGGCAGCAAATCACCGATTGACAAGAACTGTCAAAACGGAGGCGTACCTTTGCATCGTTGAAACAAAGGAAACCTTTTAAAATTCAAGCCGTATGAGCAAGAATGAGAAAATATTGAACCTCCGCGCCGCCCTTGCGCAGCAGATCACCGACCGCACCCACAATGAGGAGACCGCCCGGCAGATCGCCGGCAATCTCTCTTCCGACTTCATGGAGCTCTTCGGGGAGCTGGACCTGATGCTGGCCTGAACAGGGGAAGCCGGGCCAAAAAAGACTACGGACAGGTCGTATAAGGGTTGCCGCAGAGCCAACTGGTCTCAATCCAGCCGGTCCCGGCCTTGGCTTTGACTTTCGTCCATTCTCCGTCAGGACTCAGGTCCATCGGGCGGACGGCCGCTTCTTCGGTCTTGATGACCGCCACCACGGGAGCGTCGGCAGAGGGCTTCTGGTACAGCTTGAGCGACTGACCGCCGTAGTTGCGGGTCCGCATCTCCAGCACGGAATAATGGATCCAGGCCTCTCCTGCGATCTCGACGCCCCGGATCTCCTTGGCATGGATCTGCCACCAGCCGTTGGTCGGATGATGGAGGGTAAACTCGTAGGATTCGAACTCCGGCCAATCTTCGTATTCCTCTTCTTCCGGGGAAAGCTCCGGTTCGCCTCCCAGGCGGACGATGACCTTGCCGCTGGGCTTGTCCCGGACGTTGGTGATCCCGGACGGATCCGGATCATTGACATAGCAGTTGATGGAGACGGGAGCGGAACTCTGATAGACGAAAATGCCGTCCGCGAGCACGATATGGTCGGAGGGCAGATACTCGTTGAACACCTCGATGGATCCGCCGGTGCGGGGAATGATGAAATTGTCGGACATGCCGTAGTTCATCCCCTCCGGCTCGCGTGCCGGCTTCATCACGCCTTTCGCCGTGTCAACGCGCAGGAAATAGATCCGCGGCAGCGTGTCCTCGTCGAGGTTGATCATCTTGATCACGAACCATCCCTTGTCGCCCGGCAGGGGCCAGAAACGGGCCTCCGTCTCGGCGATCTCATCCGCCTCCAGTCGAAGCCGGACATAGTTGTTCTTCCCGTCGAGCGTGAATTCGGACACGGGGATATCGATGTTCTCCGAATCGCCGGTGAACTGTGCCAGAAGCGCATGCATCATCGGGTTGGCGTCGTACTCGCGCGCGAACGACTTCACCATCTCGCCGAACAGGGGTCCGCGTCCGGCATTGTCGAAGGAATACTCCTTGCTTTTATCCCACTTCTCGGCGATGCCGAACACGCTCAGTTTCTGCTGGGCGAAAAGCGGCAGCATACAGATCAGGGACAGAGAGAGGACCAGGATTCTTTTCATATCAACGTGTGTTAAAAAATACATTTACCGGCTTCCGCCGCCATGTCCGCCGCCGCTGTGCCCGCCGCCTCCGCGGTGGGAGGAGTGACCGCCTCCGCCGGAATAGCGCCTGTGCGCGGTGGAAGAGGAGTAGGAAGAGCTGCTCGCCACCGCACTCACGGCCGATTGCCTGGACTTGGCAGCATCATAGAACGAGGAGGAAACGGCATTCACGCTGCGCAGGAAGCTATAACCGGAGGAGCTCAGGTGGCTCTGGGCCAGGTATGCGGCGTACTGGTCCGGATAGAGTTTCTGGAAACCCCGGGATACCTTGTCCGCAATGCCGAACAGCTGGGCAAAGACCAGATAGTCCTCCCAAAGCGCCACTTCCGGGACCTTCCGCTGGTCGGAGATCGTGAAATCCTGCAGGAAATTCCGGAAGCGCGGCAGTTCGCACCGTGTCTCGTGGGGCATGTCCTGCCAGATCTTGCGTCCGTTGGAATAGGCATCCAATGGCCATTTGGTCACCTTCCAATAATTGCTTTCCGACCATTTCCGGAATTCAAACTCTTCCAGGATGCCGTTCTTTCCGGCCGCCTCGCAGGCTGCGTGATAGACTTCCTTCTCCAGGGGATCGGCCGTATCCGGCTGGCGCTGCCCGGCCATGCGCAGGCTCCAGCGGTCTTCATGGGCGGGATCCTTCTCCGGAACAGCCAGCCCTTGCTGCACCCAGCGCAGGAAATAGGCGCCGATCAGTCTGGGGAACAGGCTGCTCTGGGTCTCGAGCCGGTCTCCGTAGTCGAGCAGGGCAAAGGCTGCATCCAGCCGCCCTCCGAGCGGTATGTCCCGGAACCATCCCGTGATGCGCTTCCTGCCGAAGCAGTCCTTCTTGTAGCGGATACCGGTCACGCGACGGAAGTACTTGTTCAACAGGAGGTACAGGATAGTCAGCCCGATCGGGATGACAAACAGGAACAGGCACAGATACAAGATGAACCGGGCCACTTTGTCCAGATCGATGTCACCTTCGTAGGCATCCATGTAGTCGCTCCCGGCGAACGCGTCTTCCTGCAACTGCGCAAAGGTCCGTGTGTCCGTCGTGAAAGGATTGAAAAGCTCCTTGTCGAAACGCATCAGCACGGTGAGGTTGTCGTCATACTGCAACGGCTCCGTCGATTCGATGATCACCACGCCGTTCTCCACGCGGGTGTCCGCTTCGCAGCCGAAGACCCAGACGCCCATGTTGCCGCCGTCTCCCGCCTGCCAGACGGCAGTGGAATCCACTTCATTGTGGATGACCAGGCGCACGGAGTCCGGACTGTCGGTCCATTCGTCATTGAGGAAACGCCAGTTGAAGGCATTGTTTTCTCCATCCGCGGACCGCTGCACGAGGTTGTCGATGACATAGAGGATGTTATAGACATGATCGCCGTATTCCCCCTGCCCCCAGCAGAGTTCCACGCCGTCGTACTTCTCGACGATGCCGCAGCGGTGCGTTTTCTGGGCAAGCGTGCGGTCAGAGTTCCAGTTCCGGCCGTCGCTTTCAAACTCGATGTCGTTCTCGTAAACGCTCAGGTCGCGGATATTGCGCTGGCCCAGGTTCCCGATCGGAATATACCATTCCGTGCCTTGCGTGATGTTGACATCCCAGGTCTGCATGACAACGGCATTTCCGTTCTTGACCAGCCATACCTCCGTTTCGATGCGACGGATGTCCGTGGCGCGGGACATGGTCGGGAAAAGGAAGAGGACAGCCAGCAAGGGATAGAGGAGACGCTTCTTCATCTTTATGAAAAACAAGGGTTTATGTCCTAGAACAATCCGGCCAGGGACGCTGCGGCGGCTTCCAGTCCCGCAGCATCTTCTTCGTCGAACGTGGCGAGTTCACGGCTGTCGATGTCCAGCACGGCGCGCACTTCCCCGTCCCGCAGGATAGGAACGACAATTTCGCTGCGTGAGGCGCTGCTGCAGGCGATGTGTCCCGGGAATTCGTCCACATCCGGCACGACGACGGTTGCAGCCCGCTGCCAGGCGGTGCCGCACACGCCCTTGCCGAAAGGGATGCGGGTACAGGCGACCGGCCCCTGGAAGGGGCCCAGGACCAGTTCCCGGCCGCGGACGAGATAGAAGCCCGTCCACCAGAAACCGAAGGTCTCATGGATGAGCGCAGCTGCGTTGGAGAGGTCGGCCACCAGGTCGGACTCCCCTTCCAGCAGGCCCCCGAGCTGCTTCAGCAGCAGGGCGTATCGCTCGCTCTTGTTCATCGGTCGTCGCGTTTGCATTTGCACAGCAGGACGACGGTCAGCAGCAGGCCCACCACCACGGCCGGCACGGAGGCCTCGGCGCCGAAGCGTCCGCCCGTGATCCAGTCGGGACCGGAGATGATGGCGGAGAAGATCTTGTCCGTCACGGGATTGCCCGAAACGGCAAAGCCCAGCACGTTGCCCTGCACGAAATTCCACGCCCAGTGGATGCCGATCGGCAGCCAGAGCGTCCCGGACCACTTGTAGGCGGCGCCGAGCAGCAGGCCGGCCTCGACGGCGATGGCGAAGGCGCTCCAGAGCGTCGCACCCGGATTGGGCAGGTGGATGGCCCCGAACAGCAGCGCGGACACGATCAGCGCCGCGGTGGTGTTCCACCGGTCGTCGATCAGGCGGAACAGCACACCCCGGAAGACGATCTCCTCAAAGACCGCCACCAGGAAGAAATGCGCGAACCAGAACAGGAGCGGCACCGGGTCGAAATGCGCCTCCGTAATGCTGTAACTGCCGGCAAGCGCCATCAGTCCCGTGACAATGCCGAAAAAGAGCACGCCCAGCAGCAGGCCCAGGCCGGTGTCTCCGCACGCCCGCTTGAGCGCCAGCTCCGTGACAGGACGCCGCTCCGTGAGGTTGGCCCAGATGGCATAGAACAACAAGCCCAGCAAGCCGGACAGCAGGCAGAGGCCCATCCGGATCCAGATGTTCTTGGGCAGGAACACGATTGTCTGTCCGACCCCATACAGAATCAGGAAGATAATCAGCCCGAGCAGCAGGCAGACAATCCATTTCCAAAGCGGCATACGCGCCGCGGACGTATATTTGCGCATGACGAATCTATTTGACTTCTGCAAATATACAATGAAAAGCTGTTAAAGACAAACTACCGCAGCGCGGCCTTCGCCTGTTCCATCGCGGCGATCACCCGGTCGCACCAGGCGTCGAACTCCGGATCGGGCGTCTGCAGCTCCGGATGCGAGAGGATGTTTTCGATGGTCTTCCGGACACCCTGGTCGAAACGGGTCGTGCAGCAGAAGCCGGGCACGATGCGCTTGAGCTTGCGGTTGTCGAAGAAGACGGTCCAGGCCTTGTCCCCGAGCAGCTCGCCTTCGAAATCATAGGGTCCGACGGCATCCAGGAAGTCGGAAGGCACGTAGTACGGCTTCAGTTCCACCCCGAGCGCATCGGCGATGATCCCGTAGATCTGCCGCCAGGTCAGGGTCTCGTCGGAGGTGATCTGGAAGGCGTTGCCGATGGCATGGGCGTTGCCCATCAGGCCGCAGAAGCCCTTGGCGAAATCGGTATTGTGCGTGAGCGTCCACTGGGACGTGCCGTCGCCGTGCAGGATCACGGGCTTGCCGTCCAGCATCCGCTTGAGGACCGACCAGGAACCGTTCGGGCCGTGTACGGCCAGGGGAACCTTGCGGTCGTCGTAGGTATGGCTGGGCCGGATGACCGTGACCGGGAAGCCCTCGGTGCGGAATTTCTCCATCAGGAAGTCCTCGCAGGCGATTTTGTCGCGAGAGTACTGCCAGTGCGGATTCGCCAGCGGCGTGCTCTCGGTGATGAAGGGATTGACGGGCGGCTTCTGGTAGGCGGAAGCGGAGCTGATGTACATATACTGTTTCGTCCGCCCCCGGAACAGGCGCCAGTCGCGCTCGACCTGGGCCGGCACGAAGCCGATGAAGTCGCAGACGCAGTCCCAATGCAGTCCTTCCAGCTTGCGGGCCGTGTCCGCCTCGTCCGTGATGTCGCACTGGATCACGCGGACCCCTTCCGGGACGGCCTCGGCGCGGTTGCCGCGGTTGAGCAGATACAGTTCCCATTCTCCTCCCGCGGCCACCCGGGCCGTGATGGCGGTGCTGATGGTGCCGGTGCCGCCGATAAAAAGAGCTTTCTTTTTCATATGCGCTATCGTGCCAGTTTGTAGATGGCTTCCATGTCTTCGCGGTGCAGGACCTTGTGGCCGCTTATTTTCCTGCAAATTAGCAATCTTTTTTCATATTCCGAGCGATTTGCCTAATTTTGTAGAAAAGAAAACATCATGACATCTGTATTCCGCCCTTCCGGCATCCTGGACGCGGCAGCCGCCGAGCGTCTGCTCGACGCTGCGCCCGCCGACCTTTCCTGCATCTTTGATTTCTCCGATGTGGAGTCCGTCCATTTCGCGGCGCTCCGCCGCCTGATGAACGCCCGCCGCGCCGGGCGGAAATTCAGCATCGTCAACGCCTGCGACGCCGTCGTGGAGCGTTTCACCGACTCGGGCGTGGGCACCTTCATCGACGTGATCCGCAAGCCCAAGCCGCTGGACATGTCGCAGTATGAAGAATTCGGCGCCAGCTTCATGTCCAAGTCCTACAACAGTTTCGACGGAGATGCCATGATCAAGGTCTATGGAGCCAACGCTTCCCGGGAACTGGTCGTGCAGGAGAAAGCCACCGCCCGCGCCGTGATGCTCTTCGGCATCCCCACCCCGCTGGTCGGCACGCTCTACGAAGACGGGGAGAAGAAGGCCCTCGACTTCGAAAGGATCCCGGGCAAGCGCTCGCTCTCCCGCATCATGGCCGAAGAGCCGGAGCGGACGGAAGAGATCACCCGCTGCTTCGCCCGCATGTGCCGGCAGCTGCATGCCACGCCCTGCGATCCCGCCATCTTCCGGGACCGGGTGCAGGTGCACCGGCAGTCGGTCGAGCGCTGTACGGCGTTCACCGATCAGGAGAAGGCCCCCGTCCTGGCTTTCATCGACCGCATCCCGGCCGTCACGACCTGCCTGCACGGCGATCTCCAGCCCAGCAACGTGATCCGCACGCCGGAGGGTGAAGACCTCTGGATCGATCTGGGCGACTTCGGCTACGGGCACCCGCTGCTGGACGTCGCCATGCTGTATTTCCTGACCCGCCTGATCGACGAAGGCCGGGCGCAGCACCTCTTCCACATGGGGCTGGACGAGTTGGGGCGGGTGTGGGACATCTTCGCCGATGAATACGCAGAAGCCCGCTCCGCGGAAGCGAAGCAGGCCTTTGAGCGGGAAGTGCTCCCGTTTGCGGTGCTGCATATGATCTATCTCGGCACCGAAATGGGCTTCGTGCCCGGCATGACGGACCAGATCCGCTCGATGCTCGGGGTCTTCTGATTCCCATCATGTTTCACGTTTTATAAAGATGGTACCTGACATGCGCCGGATGCTTTTTTGTTTTTTTTTGTTTATGCTTTCACTTGGAACTTTTGCCCAGACGGCAGCGCCCGCGTGCCGGGTGCCGGATTTCCTGAAAAAGGGGGACAAGGTCGCCCTGCTCTCCCCTTCTTCCTATGTCCCGCTGGAAGAAGTGGAAGATGCGGCCCGGGTCCTGAAGAAATGGGGACTGGAGCCGGTCATCGGCGCCTCTGTCGGCCGGAAGGCGGGACTCAATGACGCCGGCACGCTCCAGGAGCGCCTGGACGACCTCCACCGGGCCCTCGCCGACCCCGAAGTCAAGGCCATCCTGTGCAACCGCGGCGGCTACTCCACCATCCACATGCTGTCCCGTCTGGATCCGGCCGAACTGTCGGCGCATCCCAAATGGCTGATCGGTTTCAGCGACATCACCACGCTGCACGGGATGGAAGTCAGCGCCGGGGTCATGAGCATCCACGGCACGATGAGCCGTTTCATCGGCAAATCGAAAGGGAAAGACATCTCCAGCACCGCGCTGCGCGACCTGCTTTTCGGCACCGTCCCCCGATACGAACTGCCGGCCCACCCCTGCAACATCCCGGGCAAGGCAAGCGGAACGCTGGTCGGCGGCAACCTCTGCACCCTCTATCCGCTGCAGGGCACCGCGGTGGACTTCACCGAACATCCCGAAGGATTCATCCTCTTCCTGGAGGAGGTCGAGGAGAGCTACCACAACCTGGACCGCATACTCAACAAACTCATCCTGGGCGGCATGATGGAACACTGCAAAGGGGTCATCCTCGGCTATTTCACCGACTGCCCGGCCGACCGGGACTTCGAGAGCGTCGAGCAGATGTTCCGGCCGTATTTCGAGCCCTACGGCATTCCACTCCTCTGCGGCTTCCCGGCGGGGCACGACAGCCCCAATCTCCCCCTGATCATGGGCGCACCCGTCACGATGGAAGTGACGGAAACGGGCGCCAGCGTGAGCTTCGGCCTCCCGGATACGGAGCAGATGGTGCTGCGCATCAAAGAACCACAAATCGTTAACCCATAATAACCATGCACACAAAAATCCTGACCCTCCTGGGCCTGGCAGCCTGCTGCCTGACCCTGTCCTGTACCCGGCAGGACGGTTCCCCCGCCGGCGTCCGCGCCGAAGCGCTTGACGACGCCGCCTGGGCTTCTTCCCAGTGGATTTCCGCCGCGGACGCACCTGTGGTGACGGAACGCAACGCCCAACGCGCCGCCGACGGTGCCAGCTGGTTCGTCTCGACCGTCACGAACGAGCGCAAAGTCGTCTCCGCCAAGTGGATGACCACGGGACTGGGCGTCTATGAACTCTACGTGAACGGCCGCCCGGTGGGCTCCGAAATCCTCAAGCCGGGTTTCACGCATCCGATCAAGACCCGGCGCTCCTTCACCTACGATATCACGGGCGCCTTCGACGGCAAGGCCGGCGCCCGGAATGTCCTGTCTGCCCAGGTCACGCCCGGCTGGTGGGCTGACAAAATCGTCACCCCCGGCGGCCGGGAGGGCATGCTGGGGCGCAAATGCGCCTTCCGCGCCGTCCTGGAACTGACCTTCTCCGACGGCACGAAACAGCTGCTCGGCACCAACACCACGGACTGGCAGGCAGGCATCGCAGGACCGGTCCTGCACGCCGCCATCTTCGACGGCGAAAGCTATGACGCCCGCATCGCCCCGGGATTCGACACGCCGGAGAAGCTTTCCGCCCCGGAAGTCAACACGGAATTCACCGGCGAGATCCTGCCCTCCGAAGGAGCGGAGATCTACCTGCGGGAAGACATCTCCCTCTCCCCCGTCCGCGCCTATGTCTGGAAGGAAATCGCGGGAGCGACGGATGACGCTTATGGCAAAGTCGTGATCGCCAAGGAGTTCGCCGACGGCGAAGCGCTGACGGTACGGCCGGGCGAGACGCTGGTCGTCGATTTCGGGCAGAATGCCGCCGCCGTGCCGGCCTTTGAATTCAAGGCCGCGGCCGGGACCCTGCTGACCTGCCTGCCGGGCGAACTGCTCAACGACGGGAACGGCGCCCGCAGCCGCGGGATGGACGGTCCCGAAGGCAGCGTCCACCGGACCAACCTGCGGGCCCAGGACATCGGCATGCGGCTCGAATACACCTTTGCCGGCCAGCCGGACTACGTGTCCTACTACCCGCACTGCACATTCTTCGGCTACCGCTATGTGTCCATCACCGCCACGGACGAAGTGCAGATCCGCTCACTGAAGTCCGTCCCCGTCACGTCGATCGCGCAGGAGCTGGAGACCGGTACCCTGTCCACGGGCGACGAAAGCATCAACAAGCTGATTTCCAACACTGTCTGGGGTCAGCGTTCCAACTACCTCTCCGTGCCTACCGACTGCCCGCAGCGCAACGAGCGCCTGGGCTGGACGGCCGACACGCAGGTTTTCACGGAGACCGGCTCCTTCTTCGCCGACACGGACGCCTTCTTCCACAAATGGATGCGCGACATGCGCGACTCGCAGAGTGCGCTGGGCGGCTTCCCGGGCGTGGCACCGCTGGCCCAGTACGGCAGCGACATGATGCGTTTGGGCTGGGCCGACGCCGGCGTGATCGTCCCCTGGACGGTCTGGAAGCAGTTCGGCGACACGGCCATCATCGAGGAGAACTGGGAGGCGATGGAGCATTTCATGCAGCACATCGACGACACGAAATACGACCACCGCGCGCTCGTGGCCGAGAACGGCAACTACCAATGGGCCGACTGGCTGAGCTACGAGCCGCTGGAGAGCCACGGCGGCGGTGCTTTCCGCTATGACAAGGCCGGGAAGCGGGAGCCGCTTCCGGATGCCGTCACCTACTGGAACTACCTGAGCGCCTGCTACTGGGCGATCGACGCTTCGATGATGCGCGACATGGCGGCAGCGACCGGACGGGACGCCACCCGCTATGGCGCCATGGTCTCCGCCGCGCAGGACTACCTTCGCAAGACCTTCCTGGACGGCAGAGGCGGCTTCAAGACGAAGCTGTTCAACACGATGCAGACGCCCGCGCTCTTCGCCCTGCGCTGCGGCCTCGTCGAAGGCGCCGCCCGGGACGCCATGATCGCGCGTCTGCGCGAGAATTTCGCCGCCCACGGCGGCTGCCTGCAGACCGGTTTCCTCGGCACCTCCATCCTGATGCAGACCCTCACGGACAACGGGATGGCGGACCTCGCCTGGGACCTGCTCTTCCAGCGCAAGAACCCGAGCTGGCTGTATTCCGTCGACAACGGCGCCACCACCATCTGGGAGCGCTGGAACAGCTATACGCGCGAGCACGGCATGGGCCCCAAGGGCATGAACAGCTTCAACCACTACGCCTACGGCTGCGTCTGCCAGTGGATCTGGGAGACGGCCGCCGGCATCGCGGCGGACCCGGCGCAGCCCGGTTTCCGGCACATCATCATGAAGCCCGTCCCCGACAAGCGGCTCGGCCATCTGGATGCCTCCTACGCCTCGGCCGCCGGCCTGATCCGGAGCGCGTGGAAATACGAGGGCGAGCGCTGGATCTGGGACTTCACCGTCCCGGAAGGCGCCACGGCCACGGTTGCCCTGCCTGACGGCTCCCCGTCGAAGGAATACGGGCCGGGAAGCCATCACGTTGAGATATAGGTGTCATTCCGGGCTTGACCCGGAATCTCAAAAAAGAGACTGCTGCAGAGTATCCTTGCAGCAGTCTCTTTTGTATCATGGACCCGATCAGAATCCGCCAGGGCCGCCGAAGCCGCCACCGGGGCCTCCGAATCCACCGCCCGGGCCGCCGGGGAATCCGCCAGGGCCACCGGGACCACCCGGGAAGCCGCCCTGCATGCCACCGCCCATCTGCTGCTGCATGCGCTGCATCTCCTGCTCACGCTTGCGCTGCTCCTTGCGGTAGGCCTTGAACTGGTCCTTGTCCAGGATCTCTTTCAGGGCTTTGTCATACTCTTTCTGGTCTTTCTGCATCTGCTGCTGGCGCTCCTGCATCTCGGCCATCCGCTCCTGCATCTGGCCGAAGAACTCTTCGCGCTCGGCGTCGGTCATCTTGCGCGGATCCTTGCGCTCCGTGCCTTCGCCGAAGCCTTCCGGGCGGAACTCCAGTTTGCCGTCATACAGCTTGTTCAGTTCGAGCAGGGCCGCCTGCTGATCGGCGTTCAGGCCGTATTTCTCGGTCATCTGAGCCGTCTTTTCCTCCGGATTGAGCACCGGGGGCAGTTGGGGACGTCCGCCGGGGCCGGGTTGGCCCTGCGGGGGTTGAGCCGTCAAGCTCGCAGCTCCGGCCACCAGACCGGCGACTGCCAGAAGAAAGAACTTCTTCATCTTATAAATGGGTTTTGTACGCTCCGGAAGGTGTTCTTGCAAGAAATGTACCACTTATGAAAGAGAAATGCCCCGGACCATCGTCCGGAGCATTTCGGAGGTGCGTAGCGGAATCGAACCACTGTGACAGGTTTTGCAGACCTGCGCCTAGCCACTCGGCCAACGCACCGTTGCGGACTGCAAATATAAGCATTTTTCGCGGACTTCCAAAAGTGCGGTCGGAAAAAGACTCCGGATTTGTTTTGTGCCGGGAAATGTGTATTTTTGGATGATCAAACACAATACAGTATGAAACGTACCGCCATTCTGGTCCTTGTGGCCGCCCTTGCCTGCTCCTGCGGCACAGGGAAGCTTTATACCGTGCCCGTAGCGGATCCCGAAGAGGGAGATGTCAACCTGGGTTATCAGAAAGTCCGCCGCCGCGATTCTACGGGTTCCACCGGCACCCTGAAGGTCGAGCGTGCCAGCGGCTATACCGATATTTACGAATACCTGCGCGGGCGGGTGGCCGGCGTGGAAGTCAACGGCACGAGCATCCGCATCCGCGGGGAGCGTTCCATCCTGGGCAACAACGAGCCCCTGATCCTGGTGGACGGCATGGTCACCGACGACATCAGCCACATCAGCCCGGAAGAGGTGGACCGCATCGATGTGCTCAAGGACGCCTCTTCGACCGCCATCTACGGCTCCCGCGGCGCCAACGGCGTCATCCTCATCACCACCCGGAGAAGCGCGAAGTGATCCGGCATATCATCTTTGATTTCGGGGCGGTGCTCGTGGACTGGGATCCGCGTCACCTGTATGTCCCCTATTTCGGCGACGCCGCCAAGGCGGACTGGTTCCTGACCGAAATCTGCCCCTACGAATGGAATACGGAGGCGGACGGCGGACGGCCGCTCGCCGAGATCACGGCCGAACGCGTGGCCCTGTTTCCCGAATGGGAGAAGGAAATCCGGATGTACTACGGACGCTGGATCGAGATGATGGGCGGCCAGATCCCCGGCATGGAAGCGCTCGTGCGCGAATGCAAGGCCCGGGGCTACGGCGTCTGGGGCCTGACCAACTGGTCCCGGGAGACCTTCCCGCTGGTGCGGGACCGCTATCCCGTCTTCGGCCTGCTCGACGGCATCGTCGTCTCGGGCGAGGAAATGACGATGAAACCCTTCCCGCAGATCTACCGCATCCTCCTGGACCGGTACGGCCTGAAGGCGGAGGAATGCGTCTTTATCGACGACAATCCCCGCAATGCTGCCGGCGCGGAGGCCGTGGGCATTCGGGGCTTGGTTTTCCGCGATGCGGAGCAGCTGCGCGGGGAATTGGCGGATTTGCTGGGAGATTCCTGGCCAAGCCAGGAATGACGCAAGGAGGCCGGGAATGACGGTTACAATTCCGCCAGGACCGTTTCGCAGGCGCGGACCTGGTCGCCGACCTTCACGCAGATGCGGGCATCCAGCGGCACGTACATGTCGATCCGGGAGCCGAACTTGATGATGCCGCACTGCTCCCCTCCCTTCACGGCCAGGCCTTTGCGGGCATAGCAGACGATACGCCGGGCGAATCCGCCCGCCAGCTGCTTGAAGACGATCTCCTTGCCGAAAGGCGTACGCACCCCCACGCAGGAATGCTCGTTCTCTTCGGAGGCCTTGGGCTTGAAAGCCAGGAAATGCTCGCCGGGATAATACTGATAATAAACGACTTCTCCATCTACCGGCCAGAAATTGGCGTGCACGTCGAAGAAGTTCATATAGACGGAAATCTGGATGCACTCGCGGTCCAGATACTTCGGCTCGAAGACCTTCTCCACGATGACGACTTTTCCGTCCGCCACGGAGACCACGCTGCGCGCTCCGCCAGCCCGGTGGCGCCGGGGCACACGGAAAAAGAGCGTCTGCCACAGGACAAGCACCAGAACGATCGCGAAAACGGGCCAGCGCACCCAGGGGCTGCGGAAGAGCAGGAAGACCGGCACCGTCAGGACGATGCCGATGAGCCAGGCCAATGCTACACTGCCGTAGGAATCCCGATCCAGTTTCATAACAAACCAGTCAAAAACAGATATACACAAGCGAGCGGAACAGCGACGAGACTGCTGTCAAAACGATCCAGCATGCCGCCGTGTCCGGGGATGCAGTTGCCGGAATCCTTGACGCCGAAATGGCGTTTCCACATCGATTCGAACAGATCCCCGCACACACAGCCGACGCTGACGAGCAGGCCGAGCACCAGGCAGTGGAGCAGCGGGAACGGAAGCCAGGTCAGGAAATGCAGTCCTGCCGCCGCGGCTACGCAGAAAAAGACACCGCCCCAGAAACCCCACCAGGACTTCTTGGGAGAGATGGAGGGCGCCAGCTTGCGGGCATCCGGCCGCTGGCCCAGCAGGGAGCCGACACAATAGGCGCCGACATCCGTCATCCAGATCAGGATGAAAAGCGAGAGCATCAGCCAGCCGTCATAGACTTCTCCGTCCATCATGATCAGCGGGGAAAGACTGACGGGCAGGGCGATATAGAGCAGGCCGGTGTAGATGTAGGTCAGTTCGCCGAATCCTTCGAGAGAAGGCAGGAGCAGGCTGCTCGCCGGGATCAGGAGCAAGGTCAACAGGGGCAGCATCAGCCAGACCGTGCTCCAGCCGTAGAAGCAATGCCCGGCGACAAACAGGAAGGCCATCGCACCCGTGGCGAGTCCGAGCTTCTGCTGAAGCATCATCCGCCCGCCCAGCGCCATCCGGTAGAACTCCTGCAGGGCAACCCACAGGATGATGACGAAAAGGGCGCCGAATGCCGTCCGGTCCCAGATGAGACCGAAAACCATCACGGCCAGGAAAACGATGCCGGTCAGGGTCCGGACCCAGAAATTACTCATTTTCATGGGCAGGCGTTTCCGGGGTTTCTTCCTTGCGGAGCCGGTCCTCGCCGTGCTTGCCGGCTTTGGGACCGAAAATCTTCTCGATATCGTCGGCCATGATGACCTCCTTGTCGATCAGGAGTTCGGCAAGCTGCGTCAGTCCGGCCCAGTTGTCCGTCAGGATCTTGCGGGTCCGGGCCGTGACCTCGTCGATGAGGGCCTTGACTTCGGCGTCGATCAGTTCCGCCGTCTTCTCGCTGTAGGGCTTGGTGAACTCGTAGTTGCCGGTGGCATCATAGAAGGACAGGTTGCCCACCTTGTCGCTCATGCCGTAATACGTGACCATGGCGTAGGCCATCTTGGTCATCCGCTCGAAGTCGCTCAGGGCGCCGGTACAAGGGACGCCGTTGTTGACCATTTCTTCGGCCACACGGCCGGCCACCAGACTGCACATGTCGTCCATCATGTCGGACTTGGAGAGCGTGACCTTCTCATCCGGAAGCATCCACGTGATGCCCAGGGCCTGTCCGCGCGGAATGATGGAGACCTTCAGCACGGGATCGCAGCCCGGCAGGAGCCAGCCGGCCACGGCGTGTCCCGCCTCATGGAAAGCGGTCAGACGCTTCTCTTCCGGCGACATGATCGTCTTCTTCCGCTCGATGCCGCCGACCACGCGGTCCACCGCGTCGGAGAAATCCTGGTTGTTGATGTCGGACTTGCCGCGGCGGGCGGCGGTCAGGGCCGCCTCGTTGCAGACGTTGGCGATATCCGCGCCGGAGAAGCCCGGCGTGTTCCTGGCGATCAGTTCCAGATCGAAGTCCGGAGCCAGTTTGAGCGGCTTCAGGTGGACCTGGAAAATCTCCTTGCGCTCATTGAGGTCCGGCAGGGTGACGTGGATCTGCCGGTCAAAACGGCCGGCGCGCATCAGCGCCTTGTCCAGGATGTCGGCGCGGTTGGTCGCAGCCAGCACGATGACGCCGCTGTTGCTGCCGAAACCGTCCATCTCGGTCAGGAGCTGGTTCAGCGTATTCTCCCGCTCGTCGTTGGACGAGAAGCCGACATTCTTGCCGCGGGCGCGGCCGACGGCGTCGATCTCATCGATGAAGACGATGCAGGGCGCTTTCTCCTTGGCCTGCGCGAACAGGTCACGCACGCGGCTGGCACCCACACCCACAAACATCTCCACGAAATCCGATCCGCTGATGCTGAAGAAAGGCACGTCCGCCTCCCCTGCCACGGCCTTGGCCAGCAGGGTCTTGCCGGTGCCCGGAGGGCCGACCAGCAGCGCTCCCTTGGGGATTTTGCCGCCCAGGGCGGTATATTTCTTGGGATTCTTGAGGAAATCGACGATCTCCATCACCTCCTCCTTGGCGCCGTACAGGCCCGCCACGTCCTTGAAGGTCACATTGACCTTGTCCTTGTCGGCGAGCTTGCCGGTCGATTTGCCCACGTTGAACGGGTTCATCCCGCCGCCGGGACCGCCTGCACCGCCGCCGCCCATCTGACGGCCCATCCCCCGGAACATCCAGCCCCAGAGCAGGACCAGCAGGACCAGCGGAAGGATCCATTCCAGCACATTGGCCCAGACCTTGGCATCATTCTCCATGATGACCTTGACCTGCGCTTCCGCAGGCAGCTCGGCATTGACGGCCGCGAATTCGTGTTCGGGATCGAATTTGGTGGAAGTCAGGAAGAAGAAATGGGGCGAGCGGGACGGCACCTTGCCGCCGACGAACTGGTCGGCATACTGGCCGAGCTTGTCCGGCCGGACCGTGACCGTGCCCTTGAAATCGTTGCGGACGAAATGAATTTCCTTGACATCGCCGTCCAGCATCATCTGCCGGACCTGCGTCCATTCTATTTTCTGCGGAGCGGGGCCACCTTGTGCAAACAGCATATAGCCGATGGCCACGAGCAGGATGATGTAGAGCCACGAGAGATTGATACGGACAATCCTGGGTTTCCGTGGCTGGTTATTGTTGGGTTTTTGAGGCATCTTGTGTAATTTTGCTGGGCAAATATACTAACAAAAATGGAACCATACGAGGGCAAGGCACAGATTCTATGGCTAGAAACGGCAGATTCGACCAATCACGTACTCCGGGAGCGCATGGCTAGACTTGACAATTTGTCAGTTATCGCCGCCAGGGAGCAGACGGCGGGGCGGGGCCAGGGCACGCATACCTGGTTCTCGACCCCGGGAGAGAACCTCACGTTCAGCATCCTGTACCGCTTCGGCGCGGTCGGGACCCTGGCCGCATCCGACGCCCTGCTGATCACGCAGGTCACCACCCTGGCCCTGCGCGACTACCTGCTCGGCCACGGCGTGCAGGCGCGCATCAAGTGGCCCAACGACATCTGGGTGGAAGACCGTAAGATCTGCGGCATCCTGATCGAGAACATCCTGGAGGGCGGCCTTGTCCGCGAAAGCATCGTCGGCATCGGATTGAATGTCAACGAGACCGGCTGGCCCGCCGAACTGCCCAACCCGGTCTCCCTGCGGGAGCTGACCGGCCGGCGGTACAGCCCGGAAGAAGAGCTTCTTGCCCTGCATAAAGAAATCCGCCGCCGTTTCGGCATGCTTGCCTCCCCCGACGGCAGAAAATCTCTGCAAGAAGAATTCGGAAAATATATGTTCAGGCTCCGCGAAGCGCCGCAATAGCCGCAGCCGGATCCGCAGCGCCGAAAACGGAACTCCCCGCCACGGCGAGGCCCACGCCCGCTTCTTCGACCGTCCGGGCATTGGACAGGTTGATGCCGCCGTCGATCTCGATGAGGCCCTGCGCACCCCTGCGGCTGATCTCGGCCTTGAGTGCGGCCACGCGGTCGATGGATTCGTAGATGAACTTCTGCCCGCCGAAACCGGCAAACACGGACATGATCAGGAAGTAATCCGCCTTCCCGATATAGGGATACAACTTCGACACCGGCACGTCCGGGTTGATGGCCACACCGGCCTTCAGCCCCAGCTCGTGCAGGCGGGCGATGTAACGCGAGGTATTGCGTCCCGCCGCTTCCCAGTGGAAAGAACACATCTGCACACCGTCCTGGGCCAGCTTTTCAAACCAGCGCTCCGGATGCACCACCATCAAGTGAGCGTCCATCGGAGCCGTGGCGATCCCAGCGACCTGGTCGATGACGGAGAAGCCGAAAGAAATGTTGGGGACGAGCGTGCCGTCCATCACGTCGAGATGGATGACGTCGCCGCAGCGGTTGACAAGCTGGATGTCCTTCTCCAGATGGAGAAAGTCCGCCGCCAGGATAGAGGGGGCAATCTGTAGCATAATGTATTGTGGTTTAGCACGAAGCTTGCACAAGCATCGCTTCGATATCGGTCACGTATTTCTTGAAGACCTTGTCCGTGGCCATGAGGTCGGAGACCGTGGTGCAGGCGTGAAGGACGGTGGCGTGGTCCTTGCCGCCGATTTCCTGTCCGATCGTGGCGAGCGAACAGTTGGAAATGAGGTTGCGGCTCAGGAACATCGCGATCTGACGGGCCTGGACGATCTGGCGCTTGCGCGACTTGGAGACCAGGTCCTCCCGCGTGATGTTGAAATACTCGCACACGGACTTCTGCACCTTGTCGATATCCAGGTCGGACTTCTCCTCGCCGACCAGGTTTTCCGTGATGGATCCGGCGAGTTCGAGCATGGACTTGCCCCGCTCCACGGAGGCATGGGCGATCAGCGAGATCAGGGCGCCTTCCAGTTCGCGGAAATTGGTCTTGACGCGCGTGGCCAGGAACTCCAGCACCTCTTCTGGGATCTGCACGCCTTCGCGCTCGGCACGGGACCGGAGCATCTGCAGGCGGGTCTTGTAATCCGGGTGCGTCAGCTGGACGGACAGGCCCCACTTGAAGCGGGAGAGCAGCCTTTCCTCGAAGTTCTGCAGATCGACCGGAGCCCGGTCGGAGGTGAAGATCAGCTGTTTGCCGCTCTGGTGCAAGTAGTTGAAAATGTTGAAGAAGGCGTTCTGGCAACCAGGCCCCAGCAGGTCCTGGATATCGTCCACGATCAGCACGTCCAGCTTCATATAGTAGGCCATGAAATCCGTGAGCTTGTTGAGCACGGACACGGCATGCATATAGGTCGTCTTGAATTCGTTCCCGGTCACGTAGAGGACCACCTGGTCCGGGAAACGCTCCTTGATGGCGATTCCGATCGCCTGGGCGAGATGGGTCTTGCCCAGACCCGGCCCGCCGAAGATGAAGAGCGGATTGAACACCGTCTTGCCGGGAGCCGTGGCGATGTTCTCCCCGGCGGTCACGCCCATCTTGTTGCACTCCCCTTCCACCAGGTTGGCAAAGCAATAGACCGGATTCAGCCGGGGATCGATCTGGACCTTGTGCAGGCCCGGATAGATGAAGGGGCTGGGATGGGAAGAAGGACTGGACGGGATCGTCACCTGCGGATTGACCGGCGTCGGCGTGCGCTGTCCGGAGAAACGCATCTCGGGCTGGTTGCTGACGGGACGCACCATGTAACTCAGCTGGGCGTCTTCGCCGACCACGCGCTTGAGCGTCTTGCGGAGGACATCCAGGAAAGCGGACTCGACATACTCCTGGAAGAAGAGCGACGGGACCTCGACGGTCAGTTTGGAATCCTGGAAGGAGACGGCACGGATCGGGCGGAACCACACCTTGAATTGCTGCGGCTCCACGATCTGCTCAATGATGTGCAGACAGTTATCCCAAATCTGTATGTGTCTCTCTTTCGATTCCATGAACGGGGGGACAAAAATCACCCGGCCTCAAGACCGGATCGCAATGCAAAGATGGAGGAAAAAAAAGTGAAAAAAATATTTTTTCGATATTGCGTTTTAAAATTTTTTGTGCTAAATCATAGATAAATGAGGTGCACCGAGCCGCTTTTCTAATCGCCTGATTTGCAAAGTTTTATAGTAATTAAAAGGGAATAAGTCTCACAAGTCACCGACATTTACGTATTTAGAATTTATCTAAATAAGCATTTAAACGTTTTTCGCTAATGCAAACGGATTTGAGCACAAAAAACCACCATACCGCCCAAGATACGAGGAAATAAATTGGAGAAAACAAACGCCAAATCGTCAATCCACACGCGTGACCGTGTCTCCCGAAATTTTCACCAGGAAAGCATCAGGATATTTTTTCCGGATGGCGGAAAGGTGCTTCCGCGCCCCGGCGGCGGTATCGCTCACGCCGATACAATATTTATACAGTTTCCTGCCCGGCACGATACGCGGCGTATATCCCATGAACTCCCGCGCCTTGGGATCCATCTTCCGGGCCACGGCGAAGATCTGGACGGCGTAGCAGTCGCCCGAACCTGCCGCCGGAGCCGGCTGCGTCTGCTCGGGTGCTTTCTTCGTATCGGTACGCGGCGCCCGCTCCCCTTCCGGGGCCGGCGCATCCACCGTCCCGTCATAAATCCCCTTGTATTCGCTGAACGCCTGGAAGACGCATTCCGCCAGCCGGTCCCGCTCATCGCCGTCGCGGAGCACAGCCAGGTCGCCGTCGTTCGAGATGAAGCCCAGTTCGAGCAGGACCGCCGGCATGGCCGTGCGCCAGAGGACCAGGAACGGGTCCTGCGACACCCCCCGGTCCGTCCGGATGGGACCGCCTTTCAGATGCTTCTCGGCCAGCTGCGCAAAACGGATGCTCTGCTCGAGGTTGGCGTTCTGCATCAGGTTCATGAAAATATAGGACTCGGGATCGTTGGGATCGAAGTCGCCGTACGTAGATGAGTAGTCGTCCTCGAGCAGGATGACGGAATTCTCCCGCCGGACGATATCCATGTTGTTGGCGTACAGGTCGCGGTTCTTGACGCTGGACTGCCCCAGGACATGCGCCGAAAAGCCGTTGGGCGAGCTTTTCGCGTTGGCGTTGATATGGATGGAAACGAAGAGGTTGGCGCTCGCGTCGTTGGCGATGTCCGCCCGGCCGCCGAGGGTCACGTAGCGGTCGTCGGTGCGGGTCAGGATCACTTTCACGTCCGGATAAGCGGCCCGGATCTTGTCCGCGAGGGCCTTTGCGATATCGAGCGTAAAGGTCTTTTCCTGTGATTTCTTGTCCCGGCTGACGGCACCGGAGTCCTTGCCGCCGTGTCCGGGGTCGATGACGACGGTGGAAAGCCGGAGACGGTCTCCCGCATGCAAAGCCACGCCAAACAGCACGGCAAAGAGGAAGCAGATTGTGCGTTTCAAAAATATGTAGTATTTTTGTCGATTAATGCAAAGATAGGAAAATTTCCTTCATTTGAAGAAAAGCGCCTTCATATTTTGTTGCTGGATACTCCTGCTGCTGACGTTCGCCGCGCCGGAAGCATCGGCTCAGTTGCGCCGCAACCGACGCGGCGGCACCGTCTATGGCGCCCGCGTCGAGAAGGAAACCGTCCAGCCGGACTCCGCCGCCCTGGCCCGCCGCGACTCGCTCCGGCAGGTGGATTCCCTGCATCGCGCCGACTCCGTGGCCCTGCTGGGCAAGAGCTCGCTGGAGGTGCCGGCCTTCACCCACGCCGCGGACTCCATGATCAGCGACTTCTCGAACGGGCGGCGCAGGATCTACTACTACGGCGAGACCAGCGTCAAGTACCAGGACATGGAACTGACGGCCGGCTACATGGAGTATGACATGGACGACGGGACCGTCTATGCCCGCGGCGTCTATGACAGTCTCGAAGGCGTGTGGAACAACAAGCCGGTCATGACCCAGGGCGGCCAGACCTACAACATGGAGGAGGTCCGCTACAACTTCAACAGCCGCAAGGCCCGGATCAAGAACATGATCACCAACGACGACGAGGGCATCCTGCACGGGCGGGACATCAAGATGATGGACGACCACTCCATCAACCTCTCGCACGGCAAATACACGGTCTGCGAGGCCGACGACCCGCATTACTACGTGGAGCTGAGCGTGGGCAAGGTGATCAGCCAGACCAAGACCACGGTCTTCGGCCCGGCCCACCTGGTCATCGAAGACGTGCACCTCCCCTTCGTCGGACTCCCCTTCGGCTTCATCCCCAAGCGCCCACAGCGCGCCACCGGCCTGCTGATGCCGTCTTTCGGCGAGGAGGAGGCCCGCGGCTTCTACATGCGCGACCTGGGTATGTATTTCGTGTTCGGTGACCACTTCGACCTCTCCGTCACGGGCGACTACTACACCCTGGGATCCTGGGGCATCGACATCAATTCCCGCTACAAGGTCAACTACAAGTTCAACGGCAGCTTCTCCTTCAACTACTCCAACGACCAGACCGGAGAAAAAGACTCCCCGGACTTCTTCCAGACCCGCAACTTCGGCCTGAAATGGTCCCATACGCAGGATTCCAAGGCGCATCCGGGCACGTCGTTCAACGCGTCCGTCAATTTCCAGAGCCCCTCCAACAGCCGCTACAACTCCCATTCCGTCAACGAGGCCCTGCAGAACCAGATTTCCTCGTCCGTGTCCTGGTCGCGCAACTGGAACGGGAAATTCAATCTCAGCATCAACGCCCTGCACAGCCAGAATTCCCGCGACTCGTCCTACACCTTCACCCTGCCGAACGTCACCTTCACGATGAGCACGATCTACCCCTTCAAAAAGAAGAACCGTGCCGGCAAGGAGAAATTCTACGAGAAGATTTCCATCGGCTACAATACGACGCTGCAGAACAAGATCCATTTCAAGGCGTCGGAATTCGCCTTCAACCCCTCCATGCTGGACAAGTTCCAGAACGGCATGACCCACAATTTCAACATCGGTCTCCCGAACTTCCAGCTCTTCAAGTACATCAGCATCGCGCCTTCCGTCAACTACGGGCAGAACTGGTTCTTCCGCAAGACCGAATATGCCTACAATCCCGAGACGGACAAGGTGGAAGCCCTGCCCAGCCATCAGTTCAACACCCTGGGCATCACGCAGAACTATTCCGCGAGCGCCTCGATCAGCACCCGCCTGTACGGCACCTTCAACTTCGGCAAGCACCACCGGATCCAGGCCATCCGGCATGTCATCTCCCCTTCCGTCTCCATGTCCTGGAGCCCGGAGAAAGGCACCTACGCCAACGGTTACCGGACCCTGAACTATACCGACGCCTCGGGTAACGAGAAAGTGTACCAGTACAATATCTACGCGGGCCAGATCTATTCCGCGCCCTCCCGCGGGCAATCCGCCACCGCTTCGCTCTCCATCGGCAACAACCTGGAAGCCAAGGTGCGCGATTTCGCCGACACGACCGGCACCGGCTCCAAGAAGGTCAAGCTGATCGACCAGCTGACCATCAATACCAGCTACAACTTCCTGGCGGACTCGCTCAAGATGAGCAACATCTCCATGAGCATGTCCACGACGCTCTTCAACAAGATCAGCATCAGCGCCAGCGCCGGATTCGATCCGTATGCCATCAGCGACAAGGGGACCCGCTACAACCGCTTCGCCATCGCCAGCGGCCAGGGGCTCGCGCGGCTGACCAATTTCTCCGCCTCGGCCTCCTACTCCCTCTCCGGGAAAGGATCGATGAACGGCTACGACGGCACCGGATCCAACGGGCGGGGCAGTTCCGCGTCCGACTATTACCAGCGGATCTACTACCACCCCGTAACGGGCGAGTATATCCCGGAGGGCTGGGTGTATTACGCCAACCCCAACGTCCCCTGGTCCGTCAACCTGAGCGCCACGTTCTCGCTTTCGCGCGCGTACGCGTACGATAAGGAGTTGTCGAAGCTGACGCACAAGGACCGGATCACGGCGACGCTCAGCGCGTCGGGCAATATCAAGCTGACGCCCAAGATGTCCATCAACATCTCCTCCGGCTACGACTTCGTAGCCAAAAACCTGTCCACGACCAGCATCAGCGCCACCTACGACCTGCACTGCTTCAACATCGCCGTGTCGTGGATCCCGACCGGGCAGTGGAAATCCTACAGTTTCCGCATCGCGGCCAACGCCTCTGCGCTCGCCGACCTGCTCCGCTTCAAGAGAAGCAGCAGCTATTGGGATAATTAAAGAATTATTCCTATATTTGCACATCAAATCCTTCCGGCATTCGCCGGAAACTAACCTTTCCATATGAAGTACAATTTGTTCGAGCTGAACAAGATGAACAGAGAGCAGCTCGAGACTATCGCAAACGAATTCAATATCAAGGGAATCAAGAAACTGGACGACGAGAAGTTGGCTCTCGGGATCCTGGACGCACAGGCGTTGCAGGAGTCGGTGAAGCCGGCCGCCGAACCCGAGAAGCCCAAGGCGCGCCGGGGCCGTCCGCCCAAGAAGGCGGCCGCTGAAGCTGCGCCGGCCGACAAGGCGGAAGACAAGGGCGAGGCCAAGCCGGAGAAGCAGTCCGCCCAACCGGAAAAGCAAGCCGCCAAGAAGGATAAGACGCCGGCCGGACAGCCCAAGGCGAAGAAGGAGGCGGCCCCCCGGACGGCACCCGCCGAACCGCAGGCCCAGGCCCCTGCCCAGGAAGCACCCGCTCCCAAGAAACGCGGCCGCAAGCCCAAGGCTGCCCAGGAGGCGGCGCCTGCCGCCGAACAACCCCGCGTGCAGGAAATGCCGCAGGCGGGAGAGAAGGCCCAGGAACAGCCCGACAACGCCCCCCGGACGGAACCGGCTCCGGAAGAAGCCGCCCAGCCGCAGCAGCCCCGCCAGGGCGGTCAGCCCCAGCCCGGCAACAGGGAGCAGCGCCAGCGTTTCCAGAACTATCCGAACAACCAGCAGCCGCAGCAGCAGCGCCAGCGCGTGCCGGAATTCGAAGGCACCGTGGAGGCGACGGGCGTGCTGGAGATCATGCCGGACGGCTACGGTTTTCTCCGTTCGTCCGATTACAACTATCTCAATTCCCCGGATGACATCTATGTCTCCCAGCAGCAGATCAAGATCAACGCCCTCAAGAGCGGCGACACCGTGACCGGCGAGATCCGCCCGCCGCGCGAAGGGGACAAGTATTTCCCGCTGGTGCGGATCAAATCCGTCAACGGCCGCAGCATCGAGTTCATCCGCGACCGCGTGCCGTTCGACTTCCTCACTCCCCTCTTCCCGGACGAGAAGTTCAATCTGACCGGCGGCGCCAGCAACAAGGACATCAGCTGCCGCATCGTGGACATGTTCGCGCCGATCGGAAAAGGCCAGCGCATGCTGATCGTTTCCCCGCCGAAGGCAGGTAAGACCTTGCTGCTCAAGAGTATTGCCAACGCCATCGCCAACAACCATCCGGAAGTATATGAGATTGTCCTGCTCGTTGACGAGCGTCCGGAAGAGGTCACGGACATGCAGCGTTCGGTGCAGGCGGAGGTGGTCGCCTCCACCTTCGACGAGCCCGCCGAGAAGCATGTCAAGGTGGCCAACATGGTGATCGAGAAGGCCCGCCGCCTGGTCGAATGCGGCCACGACGTCGTGATCCTGCTCGACTCCATCACCCGTCTCGCCCGTGCCTACAACACGGTCCAGCCGGCCTCCGGCAAGGTGCTGACGGGCGGTGTCGATGCCAATGCCCTCCAGAAGCCCAAGCGTTTCTTCGGTGCGGCCCGCAACATCGAAGGCGGCGGTTCGCTGACGATTCTCGCCACGGCCCTCACCGAGACGGGATCCAAGATGGACGAAGTCATCTTCGAGGAATTCAAGGGCACCGGCAACAGCGAAATCCAGCTTGACCGCACGCTCGCCAACCGGCGTATTTTCCCGGCGGTCAACCTGGTCCTTTCAGGCACCCGGCGTGACGACCTGCTGTACCGGCAGGATCAGAGCCAGCGGATCTGGATCCTGCGCAAGCTGCTTGCCGACATGAACCCGACCGAGGCCATGAATTTCATGCTGCAGCTGATGGACGAATACAAGACCAACCAGGACCTCCTGGACAACATGTCCAAGGTTACGCCCCGGGAAGCCAAGTATTACGACAATTATTAATGGGACGGAGTGACTCCAAAAATGAAAGGCCCGGAATTTCCGAGCCTTTCGTCATTTCCGGACTTGATCCGGAATCTACTTCGTGCCGAAGATCCGGTCGCCGGCGTCGCCCAGTCCCGGGACGATGTAAGCGTCTTCGTTGAGATGGTCGTCCACGGCCGCCACGTAAATGTCCACGTCGGGATGCTCCTTCTGCACGCGGGCGATGCCCTCCGGCGCGGCCACGAGGCACATCAGACGGATGTTGGTGCAGCCCCGCTCCTTGAGCATCGTCAGGGCATCGCAGGAGCTGCCGCCCGTCGCGAGCATCGGGTCCGTGACGATCACCAGGCGCTTCTGGATATCCTCGGGGAGCTTGCAGTAATAGACCACCGGCTCGTGGGTCGTCTCGTTGCGGTAGAGGCCGATGTGGCCGACCTTGGCCACGGGCACCAGCGTGTGCAGGCCCTCGACCATGCCCATGCCGGCACGGAGGATGGGAACGATGGCCAATTTGCGTCCGGACACCTTCTTGGCCGTCATCTTGCAGATCGGCGTCTCGATTTCCACGTCCTCCAGCGGGAGGTCGCGGGTGACTTCATAGCCCATCAGCAGGGAGATCTCTTCAAGCAACTGGCGGAAATCCTTGGATCCCGTCTCCTTGTCACGCATGATGGTCAGCTTGTGCTGAATCATCGGATGGTCGATAACATGAACTTGGCTCATAGTGTATATGTGTATTCGGTTACACAAATATACTGAAATTTTTGTTAAATTTGTCATGAAAACAACCCATCCCCGACGATGCTGAAAATCTATTGCAAAAACACGGACTCTTTCCAGGAATTCCAGGAAGGGACCACATTGCTGGACATGCTTCCGGCATTTGATTTCGAACGCCCTTATGACATTCTCTCCGCCAAGGTGAACAATGTCTCCGAAGGATTGAAGTTCCGCGTTTTCAACAACAGGGACGTGGAGTTTCTGGACTACCGGTCCTACAACGGGCGCAATGTCTATTGCCGCTCGCTCAGTTTCCTGCTCTGCAAGGCCGCCCGGGACCTGTATCCCGAGTATCGCATCGCCCTGCGCCGCCCCATCTCCAAAGGCCTCTTCTGCCATGTGGACAAACCGGACGGGACGGCCATCACGGTGGAGGAAGTGGACGCCATCCGCACCCGGATGCAGGAGCTCGTCGCCCAGGATATCCCCTTCCGGCGGCACGAAGTGCAGATCAGCGAAGCCATCCGCATCTTCCGCAAGCTGGGCTATGACGACAAGGTCAAACTGCTGCGCACCTGCGGGGACGTCTATATCACCTACTACACGCTGCAGGATACGGCCGACTACTTCTACGACGCGCTCGTCCCCAGTACCGGCCTGCTGAAGGTCTGGGCTCTCACCCCTTACCGCCACGGCATGCTGCTGCGCGTTCCGGACCGCCATGCGCCGGACGAGCTGGCCCCCTTCTTCGAGCAGCCCAAGACGTTCGACATCTTCATGGAGACGCTCCGCTGGAACCGCATCATGGGTCTGGACAATGTCGGCGACGTCAACCTGGCCTGCGAGCGGGGCGAAGTCTCAGACCTGATCCAGGTGGCCGAGGCCCTGCAGGAAAAGAAGATCGTCGAGATCGCCGAGGAGATCGAGCGCCGGCACGAACTGCCGGATCCCGTCCGCATCGTGCTGATCACCGGCCCCACCAGCAGCGGCAAGAGCACGTTCTGCAAGCGGCTCAGCGTCCAGCTGAAGGCCTGCGGCCTGCGGCCCGTTTCCTTCTCTACGGACGACTATTTCGTCAACCGCGTCGATACCCCCAAATTCCCCGACGGGACGTATGATTTCGACAATTTCGAGACGGTCGATCACGACTACCTGCAGGAGGACGTGCTCCAGCTTCTGGCTGGAGAGGAAGTTGAGGTGCCGGAGTATAACTTCGTGACAGGCAAGCGGGAATTCAACAACAAAAAGCTTCGCCTGGACGAGAGCTCCATCCTGCTGATCGAAGGCATCCACGCCCTGAATCCCGAACTGACCAACCTTGTCCCCGAAGCCGCCAAGTTCCGCATCTTCATCAACACCGTGACGAGTATCTCGCTGGACGACCACAACTGCATCCCGACCAGCGACAACCGGCTGCTGCGCCGCATCGTGCGCGACTATAACAAGGGCGCATTCACGGCGCGTCAGACCATCTCCAACTGGCCCAACGTCCGGCGGGCGGAGGTCAAGTGGATCTACCCTTACCAGGAGACGGCCGACGTCCTGTTCAACTCCGCCTACCTGCTGGAATTCGCCGTGCTCCGCACCCACGCGGAACGGATCCTGGCCACGGTCCCGAAGAACTGCCCCGAATACAGCGAAGCGCACCGCCTGCTGCTCTTCCTGCACTATTTCGTCCCCGTGTCCGACAAGGAGCTCCCCCCTACCTCCTTCGTAAGGAGTTATATCGGATAAACCTCGGAAAAAGGAGGACCGACAAGAAAGGCGCCTGCAACCGCAGGCGCCTTCTCTGTCATGCCGAGCGCAGCGAAGCATCTGCGCGACCGGGAATCTAGCGGAGCTTCTTGTAGCCGTAGCGGGCCGTCTCGCCGAGTTCGATCTCGATCTTCATGAGACGGTTGTACTTCGCAATGCGGTCGGTACGGCTCAGGGAACCGGTCTTGATCTGGCCGCTGTTGGTCGCGACGGCGATGTCGGCGATCGTGGTGTCCTCGGTCTCACCGGAGCGGTGGGAGGTGACGGTCGTGTAGCCGTGACGGTGCGCCATCTCGATGGCGTCCAGCGTCTCGGTCAGGGAGCCGATCTGGTTGACCTTGATGAGGATGCTGTTGCCGGCACCCATCTCGATACCCTTCTGCAGGTACTTCACGTTGGTGACGAACAGGTCGTCGCCGACGAGCTGGCAGCGGCCGCCGATGGCCTTGGTGAGCTTCACCCAGCCTTCCCAGTCCTCTTCGGACAGACCGTCCTCGATGGAGTCGATCGGGTACTTGGTGATGAGCTGCTCGAGGTAAGCGATCTGCTCCTCGGAGGTGAGCTTCTTGCCGTTGGGATCCTTCTTCTTGCCGTCCTTCAGCTGCTTGTAG